>JBATYN010000149.1:0-3643 GCA_049674125.1 Pseudolabrys sp.
CCCATAGGCTTTGGAAATCTTCAGGTCAGTATCGCCAATCATTGGATAGTTCGGCGCAAAGCCGACCACATCCTTGATGTCGGCCGACCATTTTTTATGGTTGTCGACCGGATCCACCGACAGGCCGATAATCTTTGTGTTCCGCTTGTCGAATTCAGGTTTGAGACGGGCCATTGTGCCGAGTTCGGTCGTGCAAACGGGAGTGAAATCCTTCGGATGTGAAAACAGCACGCCCCAAGAGTTGCCGAGCCAGTCGTGAAAACGGATTTTGCCTTCGGTCGTTTCGGCTTCGAAATCGGGTGCGATGTCGCCAATAGCCAACGTCATGATCAGCCTCCACTCAAGAAGTTACGCGCTCGCTCTCTAATATAGGTGTCTGCACGGCGGTGGAATAGGGATACGGGCAAAGAACATTGCCCCGCCACGGATTGCGCGCCGGAGAACAAAGTTTTGATGCGGGGCCAACAGGTGGAATAACTATTCCACCTGGCTAGGCGGCTGTTCAGCGGCTCGCGGCCTTGCGTTCTTCCATTCCGACGGTGCGGCCGGGAAAGCCTGCCGCGTCAAAATAGCGCGTCGCCCCAACGCGTTGGCCTACAAGAATGGTCGCGAGCCCATCCTGGCCGGGTTTGGCGCGCTCGACAAATTGCTCAACAGCGGGATTTGAACCGCCCGGCAGCGCTTCGTCGACAATTCGGCCCATAAGTGCGCCGTGGAAAGGAATTTTAAGCCCGAGCACCTGAGCGATCGTCTTGCCGATATCGGCGTTGCTCACCGGCGCCTCGCTGAGAAAGCCGGATTTGAAATTCGGGCCAATGGCCGCCATGAAATTCATTGTATCGGCGCGATTGAAGCTCCCATGCATGCCCTGGCCTTGCTGAAGAAGGGTGTCGGCGATACTGACTGCACACATCACAGGCTTTTCACATCCGGTCGAGTAGGAGCGGAAATTGATCACGATCGATGGCCGTGGTGTCACCGACGAGCCTTTCAGGTTTATTGCCGACAACGGCAGCGTGCCGGGGAACGTGCCAAGCTCGTCGTCAACGAACAGGCCGCTGACGTAATCCTGGGCAAGGAGCGCGGAAACCACCTTTTCAGCGAGCGCGTGGTTCTTGCTGAGGACATAGACAAGATCCGAGCCGCCGTTGGAGGCAACGACGACGTCAGGCTTTGCGGCATCTACGCCGATCAGGCCATTGCCGCGCTTCGGATATTTCCCGGCTGCAACCGCTGCGTTTTTGTCGTCCGGATCCTGGAGCGGCAAGGCCAGCGCTTTAGCGAGGTCGATCGCGACGAAACCGGGCGGCAGCAAACCCTCGGGGATGTCGGCATAGCTCGCCTGGGCGGCGGGGCTGGTTTTGCTTTCCTTCGAAATTGTGGAGAAGCCATGGTCTGCGGAAACGATGATATCCGTATTTGCCGAGAGACCGAGCTCATCAAGTGCGGCGCGTAACTCCGCCAGATTGTCGTCCGCATTTTTAATTGCGGCGAGCGAAGTTGGCCCGTTTATGCCGGGCTCAACCTTCAACAAGCTGTCGCCCTGGTTATGCTGCGTGCCATCAGGATCGCGTGACCAGAACACTAGCACAAATGGTTTATTTTGCGCCTTGAACATCGGCAACACCACTTTTGCCGCGACGTCCGCGAAATACTTCTGCTGCTCGACATTGGCGACGAGCGTGCCGGGCTTCTTGCCATCGCCGGCTGCGCCGTTGGCTCCACGTGTCGGGGCCGCGAGCGGCAGGCTCGCCGACTTCAGCGCATCCTGCATTGCCTGGGACAGCGGGACGCCTTGCGCGCTACCCGTTGCGTCATCGACGATGATCGTGCTTTCGCCTTTGCGATCGGTGTGATCGAACATCATGGTCGGTCCGACTTTTCCAATCGCCGCCGTGCTAAAGCCCTGATGGCGCGCAGCGAACAGAACGGCATCCTCGTCGACGAAATTGCCGGAGAAATGATCGTCGATGTCGCCGAGCACGGAGTCGTTTTCGATGAACGGGGTTACGCTGTTGGCGGCGTGCCCAGCTGGAAATCCGACATAGATTGTGTTGCTAAAGACACCGGTATCACCAAGGAAATGTCCTGTGGACATGCCTGATGCATTGGCCATCGTAAAAGTCGGAAACAGGGAATGCGGATTGGTGAAATTTACGCCTTTGTCGCGCACCGCTGCCATTGCCGGCGTGGACGCTGGGGTAACAGACATGGCCCTAAGTCCGTCAGGCACGAACAAAATTAAATTACGTTGGCTTTGCGCGTCGGCGGCAGCGATCTGAAGCAAAGTAGCGGCGCATGCGGCAAAAGGCAGAGCTTTTGACTGGAAGGACATGTCATATCTCCCCATCTTCTTAATTATGATGGCGCGGTAGATACGCTCGCTATAAGACAGTATTGTAACATTTGCCGGTTATCCGCGGCCTTTATCCTCGACGCGGCTATCGATAACGCCGCACGGCAAAAAGGCCGGCACTTGGGGTCATTCACACGGCATGTTCAAGCGTATCCTGATTGCAAATCGCGGCGAAATAGCCTGCCGGATCATTAAAACCGCACGCAAACTGGGAATCGAGACGGTCGCTGTCTATTCGGAAGCGGATAGGGATGCGCTGCACGTCGCGATGGCGGATACCGCGATAGCGATCGGGCCACCGCCGGCGGCTGAAAGTTACCTGGTCATCGATAAGATTGTCGCAGCCTGTAAGCAAAGCGGCGCCGAAGCGGTGCACCCGGGCTATGGGTTCTTGTCCGAGCGCGAGGCCTTTCCCAGGGCCCTTGCCGCGGCAGGCATTGTGTTCATCGGGCCGAATCCAAAAGCCATCGCCGCGATGGGCGACAAGATCGAATCCAAGAAAGCTGCGGCCGCGGCAAAGGTTTCAATTGTGCCCGGCCATCTCGGTGTTATCGAGAATGAAGTTGAAGCCACCAAAATCGCCAATGAAATTGGCTACCCGGTGATGATCAAGGCGAGCGCAGGCGGTGGCGGCAAAGGGATGCGCGTCGCCCACAGCAAGGCCGAGGTCGCCGAGGGGTTTGTGCGCGCCCGTTCGGAGGCAAAATCATCGTTCGGGGACGAGCGCGTTTTTATTGAGAAATTTATCACCGACCCGCGCCACATCGAGATTCAAGTCCTTGGCGACAAGCACGGCAATGTTATCTATCTCGGGGAGCGCGAGTGCTCGATCCAGCGCCGCAATCAAAAGGTGATCGAGGAGGCTCCAAGTCCATTGCTCGACGCGGTCACACGGAAGAGAATGGGCGAGCAGGCGGTCGCACTGGCGAAGGCGGTCGCTTACGACAGCGCGGGCACGGTCGAATTTGTCGCCGGGCAGGACAAAAGTTTTTATTTCCTGGAAATGAATACGCGTTTGCAGGTCGAGCACCCGGTGACAGAACTTGTCACCGGTGTGGATCTCGTCGAGCAGATGATCCGTGTCGCTGCCGGCGAGAAATTGGCCATCAAGCAAAGTGACGTCGTGCTCAAGGGCTGTGCCGTGGAGAGCCGTGTTTATGCGGAAGATCCCTACCGCAATTTTCTGCCCTCGACTGGGCGGCTGACACGCTATCGGCCGCCTCATGAAGGCAGCGCTAACGGTGTGACTGTGCGTAACGACACTGGCGTCTATGAGGGCGGCGAAAT
>JBATYN010000150.1:0-8170 GCA_049674125.1 Pseudolabrys sp.
GCGGAATGCGATAGCGGAACGCACCGATCAGCATGAACACGAAGTAGATAGCGCCCATTGCTAGGAAGGTCTGCCAGACGCCGACATCGGATGGCGTCTTGAAGTAGTTCAGCAGAATGTTCGCCAAAGGTGCGCCGATCATGGCGCCGCCGCCGAAGCCCATGATGGCCATGCCGGTTGCCATGCCGCGCCTGTCGGGAAACCATTTCACCAGCGTCGACACCGGCGAGATGTAGCCGAGGCCGAGACCCAAGCCACCGATCACGCCGGAGCCGAGCCAGAGGATCCAGAGCTGATGCGTGAAAACGCCGATGGCGCCGAGCACGAGACCGCCGCACCACAGAATCGCGGCCGCGACACCCGCCTTGCGCGGACCTGCGTGCTCGACCCAGCCGCCGAACATGGCAGCTGAGATCCCGAGGAACACGAAGAATAGGGTGTACATCCAGCCAAGGCTCGCGACTTTCCAATCGCACGTCGTTGTGACGAGTTCGGTGAAGATCGACATGTCCGGGCACGCTTTCGATCCGGTCAGACCGATCGCGCGCGACAGCGGCAGCCAGAACACCGAAAAGCCGTAGGCCATGCCGATGCAGAGATGAATGCAGAGAGCAGCTGGCGGCACCAGCCAGCGATTAAACCCTGCGGCGGCAATGATGCGTTCCCGATCCAGAATACTTGTGATGCTGCCGCCGCCCACGAGCGGTTGTTCGATTGTCGTCATGCGTCTCCCCTTGGACTCTGCGCGTTTGTCGCGCTTGTTGAATCGTAAGAGTGTCGGCGCGTCTACGATGAATCAACCGCAAAATATTTATGGGGCGATAGGAATTTTCAATTTCGCAATAGCGAAGTGCTATCCTCGTTCAGATCATTATGCAGGATCAAAATTTTTAGTCAGGAGTGGGCAAGCTGCCATGCAGAAGATTGGGCCATAACGTTGCGCTGAGCGCCCTCATGAAAGAATTTCGGTCTATGTACGACTAAAGACTAGTCGTGTAGCGCATCAGTCCGAGAGCAAGGGCGCTACACGGCGTGCTTCCGCGACCAAAGCGGCGGTCAAGGTTGTCATCGGCTCACGTGCCGGTGCGACCAAGCCGATGGTGTGGCTTGCTTCGGGGCCCACGATGGGGATTGAACGTAGAACATCCGTAAGGCCGAGCGATGCGGCCAGCTTTGCCGGCATCACACTTGCCCATCGTCCCGTGCGCACGTGCGAATACAGTAATATCATCGAATCCGACTCGAGCGTGATGTGCGGATCGATACCTGTATCGCGGAGCAGCCTTTCTATAATGCGCCGATTCTGCATGTCGGGAGTGAGCAGGCATAACGGGACTTGGGCAACATCAGTCCATGACACGGTCTGACGGTCGCCAAGGGGAGCATCGGCGGCAACCAGCAAACGATAGCGCTCCCGGTAGAGAGGCACGGCGGTGACGCGGCCGAGCGGTTCGTTGTCGAGATAAGTCAGGCCGGCATCGATCTCGAGGTTTTCCAGATGCCCAAGAATCTCAATTGAGGTGCGCGATAGGACCGTAAATTGCACATCCGGATGGCGGGCGCGGAAAGGCGTCGTTAGCGTTTCCACCATAGCGAGCGCTGTCGGAATTGCTGCTAAACGAAGCCTTCCAGCCAGCCCATGCTTGAGGGCGTGCACCTCCTGGCGCATGGCGCGGGTGTCGCCGACGATACGCCGGGCCCACTCGAGCACCCGTTCCCCCTCTGCGGTAAATCCTTGGAACCGGGAACCGCGGATGACGAGGAGCACACCGAAGGACTCCTCCAGCTGCTTTACGCCGGCCGACAAGGTCGGTTGGGTAACGCCACTCGCCTCGGCTGCCCGTCCGAAATGCTTTTCACGGGCCAGAGCGAGGAGAAATTCCAGTTTATCCAGCAATTTCAGCCCCGATGTAGTCGATCAGCACGTTCCTAACCTTCGTGCGGCAAACCGCGCGTCGATTGGAATATCTAATTAAGGCATCATAAGTAATCAGAAAAAACAAGCATGGCGACCGGATTAATAGAAGAATCCTATCGTACGATTTGGGGTCCGGGCTTGCCGGTCATGTCTCAGAAGCGTTTTTCTGACATTTGAGGAAGTCTAATGAGCGCCACAGAGCATCTGCCCCCAGCAAAATCGCCGACAGTGCGAGAGGGTAGACGTCGTCCGCCACGCACTCCCAAAGGTCGTCAGGTAGACCCGCAGGCGCTGCTGGACGTCCGTGCGCTGCTCACCGACCGGCCACGTCGGCGCGATTTGCTGATCGAACACCTGCATCTCATTCAAGATCAGTATGGCTACCTTTCCGCCGCACATCTCGCTGCGCTTGCCGCCGAAATGAAGATGGCACTCACAGAGGTCTACGAGGTCGCAACTTTTTACGCGCACTTCGACGTAGTGAAGGAAGGCGAATTGCCGCCGCCGCCGGTTACTGTACGTGTATGTGACTCTCTGTCGTGTGCGATGGCCGGTGCTGAAAAGCTGTTGAAAGATTTGCCCGGCAAACTCGGACGCGACGTTCGCGTTGTACATGCGCCATGTATGGGCGCCTGCGACCGCGCGCCGGTCTGTGCTGTCGGCCACGTCCAGACATTCAGTGCGACACTCGACAATGTGGCGGCAGCGGTGAAGGCTAAGCCCCACGCGCACGCGTGGAACCCCGGGACCGATTTTGCCGCTTATCGAAAAGCCCGCGGGTATGCGCTGCTGAAAGATTGCATCACCGGCAAACGTACACGCGACGAACTTATAAAGATCGTGAGCGATGCCGGGCTGCGCGGTCTCGGTGGCGCGGGATTTCCGACCGGCCGCAAATGGGCGCTAGTGCGCGCAGAGCCTGCGCCGCGGATGTTCACTGTAAATGCCGACGAGGGCGAACCCGGTACCTTCAAGGACCGTTACTATCTCGAAATCGATCCGCATCGTTTCATCGAGGGCGTTTTGATTGCTGCGTGGGTCGTCGAGGCGCCCGATACATATGTATATGTGCGCGATGAATATCCCGAGCTGCGGCTGATGCTGCTCGACGAAATAGAGAAAGTCGAAGAGGCCGGGCTCTCGCCGCACACGAAGTTACATCTGCGTCGGGGCGCCGGTGCGTATATCTGCGGCGAAGAGTCGGCAATGATCGAGTCGATCGAGGGCAAACGCGGCTTGCCGCGCCACCGTCCGCCTTATGTCGCTCAAGTCGGATTATTCGGCAGGCCGACACTCGAACAGAACGTCGAGACGATGTTCTGGATCCGAGACATCATCGAGAAGGGCGCCGAATGGATGACCTCTCAGGGTCGTCACGAGCGCAAAGGGTTCCGCAGTTTTTCCGTTTCAGGCCGCGTGAAGAATCCCGGCGTCAAGGTTGCCCCCGCAGGCATCACGATGCGTGAATTGATCGATGAATTCTGCGGTGGCATGGAGGATGGCCACGTTTTTAAGGGGTATCTGCCCGGCGGGGCCTCGGGGGGCATCCTGCCGGCCTCGATGGCCGATATTCCGCTCGATTTCGGAACGCTCGAAAAATACGGCTGCTTCGTAGGATCGCACGCGGTTGTGATCCTTTCCGACAAGGACGACATCAAGGCTGCCGCGTTGAATTTGATGAAGTTTTTCGAGGACGAATCGTGCGGCCAATGCACGCCCTGCCGTGCCGGGACCGAAAAAGCGGCCAAGCTGATGGCCAAAGGCCCGTGGGACGTGAAGTTGCTGGAAGAACTGTCGACCGCCATGCGCGATGCCTCCATCTGTGGCCTCGGGCAAGCGGCGCCGAATCCGCTGCTGTGTGTGATAAAATATTTTCCGGAAGAATTGTCGAAGCCGCTGAGAAGCTGGTGACGAAAAGGCAAATACAATGACCGCAGGTAACGGCAAAGCCACATCAGTGAAATTCATCCTCGACGGCACAGAAGTCGAGGCGCTCGACGGCGAGACCATCTGGCAGGTGGCAAAACGCCTCGGCACCGACATCCCGCATCTTTGTTATTCGCCCGAGCCCGGGTACCGGGCCGACGGCAATTGCCGCGCTTGCATGGTCGAGATCGAAGGTGAACGCGTCCTGGCTGCGAGCTGCATTCGCAAGCCGAGCGAAGGCATGAAGGTGAAGGCGGCGTCGGACCGCGCCAAAACTGCGCGGCAGATGGTGTTCGAGCTTCTCATTTCCGACCAGCCTGACCGCAAGACCGCCGCGCACGATCCGCAATCGAAATTCTGGGCCTGGGCCGACCGCATGGGCATCGGGGCCAGCCGCTTCCCCACTCACGGCACGCCCGCGCCCGATCGCAGCCATCCGGCCATGGCTGTTAATCTCGATGCCTGCATCCAGTGCAATCTTTGCGTCCGCGCCTGCCGCGAAGTGCAGGTCAACGACGTGATCGGCATGGCCGGCCGTGGCCATCACGAGAAAATCGTTTTCGATTTTGACGATCCGATGGGCGAGTCCACGTGCGTCGCTTGCGGCGAGTGCGTGCAGGCGTGCCCGACCGGCGCATTGATGCCGGCAACACTGGTTAGCGACAAAAATGTACGTACGGAATACGCCGATCGCGAAGTGCAAAGCGTGTGCCCTTACTGCGGGGTCGGGTGCCAGCTCACGTACCACATCAAGAATGACAAGCTTTTGTACGTGAACGGCCGCGATGGTCCGGCCAATCAAAATCGCCTGTGCGTGAAGGGCCGTTTCGGTTTCGATTACGTCAGCAACCCCCAGCGCCTGACCAAGCCGATGGTGCGCAAGGACGGCGTCCAGAAAGCCGCCGACGACCTGGTCGACCCCTCGAATCCATGGACGCATTTCCGTGAGGCCACCTGGGAGGAGGCGATGGAACGCGCCGCGTCAGGCCTCAAGAAGATTCGTGACCGCGACGGCCCGCGTGCGCTTGCCGGATTCGGCTCGGCCAAGGGCTCGAACGAAGAGGCTTACTTGTTTCAGAAGCTTGTGCGCACCGGCTTCGGCTCCAACAATGTCGATCACTGCACGCGGCTGTGCCATGCCTCGTCGGTAGCGGCACTTTTGGAAGGCGTTGGTTCGGCGGCTGTGACCGCGACGTTCAATGAATGCAAAAACTCCGACTTCATCATCGTGATCGGTGCAAACCCGACCGAGAATCATCCGGTAGCCGCGACATTCTTCAAGCAAGCGGCCAAGCGCGGCGCCAAGCTGGTGGTGATGGACCCGCGCGGGCAGGCACTCAAACGCCACGCTTGGAAAATGATGCAGTTCAAGAATGGCACCGACGTCGCCATGCTCAATGGCATGCTCAACGTTATCATTGGTGAGAAACTCTACGATCAGCAATATGTACAAACTTATGTCGAGGGATTCGATCAGCTTGCTGAGCATGTGAAAGATTTCACCCCCGAGGAGATGGAACCGATCTGTGGCATCCCGGCCGACACGCTGCGCGAAGTGGCTCGAAGCTTTGCGCGCGCGGAGAACGCCATCATTTTCTGGGGCATGGGCGTATCGCAACACACCCATGGCACCGACAACGCACGCTGCTTGATTGCGCTGTCGCTCATCTGTGGCCAGGTCGGTCGTCCCGGCACCGGCCTGCATCCACTGCGCGGACAAAATAACGTGCAGGGCGCCTCCGATGCCGGTCTCATTCCAATGTTCTTCCCCGATTACAAGTCGGTGGAGAGCCCGGAGATGATCGCGAAATACGAGAAGGCCTGGGGCAAGAAGCTCGATCCCAAGCGCGGCAAGACTGTGGTCGAGATCATGGATGCGGTGCATGCCGACGAGATCAAGGGCATGTACATCATGGGCGAGAATCCGGCGATGTCAGATCCCGACCTGAATCACGCGCGGGGCGCCCTGGCACATCTCGAATGCCTGGTGGTCCAGGACATCTTCCTGACTGAGACAGCGTCGTACGCCGACGTCATCCTGCCGGCTTCGGCTTGGCCGGAAAAGGATGGCACCGTCACCAACACCAACCGCCAGGTGCAGATGGGCCGCACGGCGCTGCCGCTGCCGGGCGACGCGCGCCAGGATCTGTGGATCATCCAGGACCTTGCCCAGCGCATGGGCGAGAAGTGGGACTACAAGCACGTCAGCGAAGTCTTTGAGGAGATGGCGCGGCTGATGCCGGCACTCGACAACATCACCTGGGACCGCGTCGAGCGTGAGGATCACGTCACTTATCCGGTCGACGGCCCCAACGTGCCAGGGCGCGACGTGGTGTTCGACAAAGGCTTCCCGCGGCCAAACAGCATGGCGAAGCTGGTTGCGGCCAAGCTCACACCGCCGAACGAAACGCCAGATGCGGATTTCCCGTTTATTCTCACGACTGGCCGTCAGCTCGAGCATTGGCACACCGGCGCTATGACGCGCCGTGCCTCCGTGCTCGATTTCCTGGAGCCCTCCGCGAGCGCGGCGGTGTCGCGCGGTACGCTTGTGAAACTGGGCCTGAAGCCCGGCGACATGCTGCGGGTTACGACGCGTCGCGGCACCGTTGAACTGGCCTCGCGCCAGGACGACTCGATTCCCGACGGCGTGATCTTTATCCCGTTCGCGTTTGTCGAGGCGGCGGCGAATATCCTCACCAATCCCGCGCTCGATCCGTTCGGGAAGATTCCGGAATTCAAGTTCTGTGCCGCGAAAGTAGAGTCGGCAAAGCCGCGGATGGAAGCGGCAGAGTAAATCGCTCTTACTTCAGCAATGAAGCAAAATGACCGGGCTTCGTCTGGCCATTGACGTTTATTTCTTCTGGCGCTCCGCGACCGGTTTGCCGTTGTTCACACCGCGTTTTTTTGTTCGTCTACGTTTAGTCTGTCGCCGCTTGGGATGGCCCAAACTCAGTTTTGCGAGCGGGTCTCGCATTTCCGAAAATATGTACCAACCCACGCCTGCGGCCATGAGCAGAGCGGCCACGGGATTATTTCGCACTTGCTTTGCCAACAGCGGAAGAACGTCATCTCCCAGTGCTCGGGGATTGATACCAAACAATTCGTTGACGACAGTCGCAGGAGAAGCGTGGTAGCGCAGATCGGCCAAACGATCAGCGAGACGTTCTCGCGCCTGTTCTGCTTTCCGTTCTAGCTGTGCCGACGATGTCATTCGTTTACCTCATGTTTTACGACGGTGGTGTCTTTTTCCAGTTGGTTTAGCGTTTTTGAAGGAGCAAGACGATTCAAGCGAAAGTTATTAACGCCGAACCAAATGAGGCCCACCCCGAGCAACAGTGCCGCCGTGGCGACGATGAGAATCGCAAGCGGCCACGCAATTCCGTAAGCAACAAGCGCGGCGATGGCAGCCTGCAGCAACAACACGATTGTTGCCGCGAGCAGAAGCGCACCTGCGCCGATTAACGCGGCAGAAAGCGCAGTCAATCGGAGTTTTTCGGAAATCTCGGCGCGCAATAGCCGCAACTCGGCGTGCAGCAGAGCGACAATGTCCCTCAGGACATCACCTGCAAGATTGATCACGCCTTTGTCGCTCGGACGGCCGGGCCTTTTGCGGCTGCGTATGTCCAATGTCGAACCCATTCCGCTCCTTTCGGGACGTGCCCATTGCCCGAGTCAACGGCAGCTCTAGGTTCTAGTTCCGACGGAGCAAATTGGCGGAAGAATACGGTTTATGCAGGTGGACCAGCGATCCGCCGGTGAAACGGTCAATGGACCCGGCGAGATAACCGGTCAGCCCTTCGAATGCAGCGAAATCATCGCCGCGCGGCGGAGGTAGCGCGACGGCCGCTTCGCTTTTTTTGTTTACTCGAAGCCGGCTTTCTTCTCTTTGTAACGGTCTTCTTTCGGCGAGGCCTGCTTATGGTTTGCTTCGCCGCTTTGCTTATCGCTCGCTTCATCGCTGGCGAAGATTGCTTGATCTTCGTCTGACCCGCACCAAGCGCATTGGCAGTGGATTCAAATAATACGTCCGCCGCAGCTTTTGCGGCAGCCCCGAGAGCGTCTCCTGCGACCGACTTAACACCCTGGGCACCACGTTGCGCAGCGTCTGAAATCGCATGTCGTGCCCTTGTCGTTATGCTTCTGACCATTGAATCCAAACTCCTTGGCGAGCGCTTCGATAATGCGATGCGGGCCGCAAAGTTCCAATTCATTTGGTCGCACTGGTGTCATTTGACGCATGGCAGGGATTGTTCGCAGCCTAAACTCGTCAAAACCCGCTCAATATATTTCTGATAATATTCCTATCAAAGCCGTTGGCCCTTTCCG
>JBATYN010000151.1:0-3646 GCA_049674125.1 Pseudolabrys sp.
GCAGAAATACGGTTGCGGCGCTGGGCTCGGTTGCGCGCTAGACGTCGACCTTAAGCGCCGCGATAAACGCTTCCTGCGGAATATCGACTTTCCCGAATTGCCGCATGCGCTTCTTGCCTTCCTTCTGCTTCTCCAGAAGCTTGCGCTTGCGTGTGGCGTCTCCGCCGTAGCATGTCGCGGTGACGTCCTTGCGGAAGGCGCGCACGGTTTCCCGGGCAATGATCTTGCCGCCGATTGCCGCCTGGATCGGCACCTGGAACATGTGTGGCGGGATTAGTTCCTTGAGCTTTTCCGCCATAGCACGGCCACGGCTCTCGGCACGCGTGCGATGAACAAGCATGGCCAGGGCATCGACCGGCTCTCCGTTGACCAGCATCTGCAATTTCACAAGATCGGCCGGCTTGTAGTCAGTGAGGTGGTAGTCGAAAGACGCATAGCCGCGCGATACGGACTTTAGCCGGTCGTAAAAATCGAACACCACCTCATTGAGCGGCAGGTCGTATTTCACCATCGCGCGATTGCCGACGTAGGTCAGTTCTTTTTGCTCGCCGCGGCGGTCCTGGCATAGCTTGAGCACCGAGCCGAGATATTCGTCCGGCGTCAGGATCGTCGCCTCGATCCACGGCTCTTGCATCTCTTCGATATGGTTTGGCTCCGGCATATCGACCGGATTGTGAATTTCGAGTTCGGTTCCGGTGGTCAGCTTGATCTTGTAGATGACCGATGGCGCGGTTGCGATCAGATCGAGATTGAATTCACGTGACAGGCGCTCCTGGATAATTTCCAGATGCAGCAGGCCGAGGAAACCGCAGCGAAAGCCAAAGCCGAGTGCGGCTGAGGTTTCCATCTCGTAAGTAAAACTCGCATCGTTGAGGCGCAGCCGGCCCATTGCCGCGCGCAGCTCCTCGAACTGTGCGGCGTCGACCGGGAACAGTCCGCAAAACACAACGGGGATTGCCGGGCGAAAGCCGGGCAAGGGCTTTTCGACCGGATTGCGGTCGTCGGTGATCGTATCGCCGACGCGGGTGTCGGCCACTTCCTTGATCGAACCGGTCAGCATGCCGATCTCGCCCGGCCCTAGCTCGTCCACGGGCGTGAGCTTTGGCGTGAACACGCCGGTGCGATCCACGTCATGGGCAGAATTGGTGCCCATCATGCGGATGCGCTGGCCCTTCTTCAGGACGCCGTCGACGATACGCACCAGCACGACGACGCCGAGATAGACGTCATACCAACTGTCGACCAGCAATGCTTTCAGCGGCGCGTCGCGGTCGCCTTTGGGAGGTGGTAGGCGGGTGACGATCGCCTCCAGTACTTCCGGAACATTCAGCCCGGTCTTGGCAGAAATCTCTATGGCGTTGCTGGCGTCGAGCCCGATTACGTCTTCAATCTGCTGTTTGACCTTCGCCGGCTCGGCGGCGGGCAGGTCGACTTTATTGAGCACAGGAACAATTTCGTGGCCGTTATCGATCGCCTGATAGACGTTCGCCAGCGTTTGCGCTTCGACCCCCTGGCTCGCGTCAACGACGAGGAGAGAGCCTTCGCAAGCGGCGAGCGAGCGGTTGACCTCGTAAGCGAAGTCGACATGACCAGGCGTGTCGATGAGATTGAGCACGTAGCTCTTGCCGTCGCGGGCCTTGTAGTTGAGCCGCACGGTCTGCGCTTTGATGGTGATTCCGCGTTCGCGCTCGATGTCCATGGAATCGAGCACTTGTTCTTTCATCTCGCGCTCTTCCAGCCCGCCCGTGAGCTGGATCAGCCGGTCGGCCAGCGTAGATTTGCCGTGGTCGATATGCGCAACGATGGAGAAGTTACGGATATTTTGGATCGGAGACGCCGTCATGGCGGCGAGATAACACCCGCGGTTCCAAGCTTCAAGCCGAGCCAGGCTTTATTCGACGCCAGATGGACGAATATCGCTACGCATGCGATAGGAGCCGCGCATGCAACTTTCCGCACCCTTTTACGCCGCCAGCCGATTAGTCAGTCGCTGGCACGACGCGATCGTCGATCCGGCGCGCCGCGAGCGCACGGTCCTCGTATCGCTCCTCATCTATGTATTGCTGTGGACTGGCTATGGCACCATCGGCAAAAGCAGTCAGGGCCTGCATCCTGACATGACCGAGATTGTCGCGTGGTCGCGCGATCTTAGTCTCGGCTATCTCAAGCATCCGCCCTTCGCCGCGTGGCTGGTATGGCTTTGGTTCTCGGCCTTTCCGCTCACCGAGTGGTCGTATTATTTGCTGGCAATGCTTATGCCGGGGGTCGCATTGTGGATCGTCTGGCGAATATCGGCGGATTACCTCGATATTGAAAAGCGCATTGTTGGTCTCGCTCTGCTAACGTTTGTTCCTTTCTTCAATTTTCATGCGCTGAAGTTCAACGTGAATACGGTGCTGTTGCCGTTATGGGCGGCAACGACATTCTTTTTCTTGCGTTCGATCCGCACCCGCGACCCAATTTGTTCTGCGCTCGCCGGCATTGCCGCCGCCGGGTCCATGCTGGGAAAATATTGGTCGGTCTTTTTGGTCGCAGGACTGGCCTTGGCTCCGGTGGTTGACAGGCACCGATTTCGATATTTCCGCTCGACGGCGCCATGGATCACCGTTGCGGCAGGGTTGTTTGCGCTATGGGCGCATCTCATCTGGCTACTTGATACCGAATTTGAGCCATTCTCCTACGCGCTGATTGTGCACGGCGACAAGCCGTTTGGTGAGACGTTCACCAGCGCAGTGGGTTATCTCGCCGGTGCATTCGGTTACGTGGCCGTACCAATCATCATCGCGTTTGCGATTGCGTGGCCGAGCGGAAAAATACTCGCTGATATTGCGTGGCCGCGCGAAAACGAACGACGGGTCGTAGCGACGGCATTTTGGGCCCCGCTATTGCTGCCGGTCGTCGGAGCGCTGGCGGCCAGCGCCGACATCAATTCACTGTGGTCGATGCCGGTCTTCTCGCTATTCTCGATCGTATTGTTGTCATCGACAGAGATGACAGTGCATGCAATCGATGCGCGTCGCGTTCTGTTCGGAGCTGCGCTTTTGCCGATGGTGATGCTGATCGCATCGCCGGCGATCGCCATTAGGGTGCAATTCGCCGGGCCCGCGCCGGCTGCCGCGCAGACTCGACTGTTAGCGAACGAGGTCGAGCGGCTTTGGCATCTGACGACCCGACGACCGCTACGTTTTGTCGGTGGGGATGCCGATCTGGCTTATGGCGTGATTACCTACGCGGTCGATCGGCCGCATGCCTTGACCGCATTGCCGCAGCCCAGCAGGGCCGACATTACGAGGCATGGTTTTGTGTTGCTGTGTTTCGCCGAGGACAATAGCTGCCGGCACCAAATGTCGGGGCGCGGTCCGGATGCCAAACAGATCGAGACTGAGATTGTTCGTAATTTTTTTCGGATAGCTGGAATTCCGCAGCGCTATACGATCTTGATCGTCCCGCCACATTGATGACGTCGACATGAGTTACGCGAAAACGAACATGCCCGGCACGTGGCCGGGCATGACGACGAAAATCGTCTCGAGATCAATATCGATAGTGATCGCTTTTGAAGGGTCCGGCCTGCGGCACGCCGATATAGTTGGCCTGATCGGGACGCAATTCGGTGAGTTTTACGCCGATTTTGGCCAGATGCAGC
>JBATYN010000152.1:0-11493 GCA_049674125.1 Pseudolabrys sp.
GGATATTTGTCCCGGCGGATATTCGATATCGCTCAGCTGTTTTATCTAAAACCTGCTGAGCTGGATCAGGCGGATTTCACCTTTGACCAGATCGGGCACGGCGACCATAAAACCTTGCTCGTTGGGCACAACGCAGAAATCGGCCGGCCCTTTGAAGTCACCGGCAAGTTTCTGCAGGCCGTCTTTCTTGTTCCATCGATTGAGCGAGCCGGTCTTCCAGTCGGTGACCAGAATATCGCCGTTTCGCATCTGGTAGAGCCCGTCGAGCTGTCCGAAATTGTCCGTTAGCGCGACCGGATCTTTGCCGGGCGCCATGGAATAGATCGCGCGTAGATTGTCTTTGTCCTTCAAGCCGACCATCAGCAGCGCGCCACCTTTGCCCGGGAAAAGCCCGTTCGGGTTGATTGCTTTGTCCTTAAACAGCACGCCGATCTTCGGCGCGAATTTTGATTTCAGGAAATCGGCTGGCTCCACGCGAACCAATTGGTCGGACCGGTTGTCGCTGATATAGAGCGCGCCGCCCATCACGGTCGGGTCGTTGGCAAACGTGATGCCCGGCAATTCAAGTCTCTTGCCTTCCTTGGTCTTGAGGTCAAATACCCAAACCGCGTCGATATCGGTCACCCACAACCGATCGCCTCTGATCCAAATTCCCTTCGGCTTGTTGAGCACCTGGCCTTTAGCCGGAAGGAATCCATCTTCGAGGATTTTCCCGTCGAGCGAAATTTTGGTGATCTTGCCCTTGCCATCTTTGTCGGCAGGCTTGAGGTCGGGTCCAAAATCGCTGACGTAAAAGACCTTGCCTCTCGGATCGTAAGCGACGGATTCGACGTGGCCGAAACCGGTGACTGTCTTTTCCGACAGCACTTTCAAATCTTTTGCCGAAGCCCCGCTGACGGCGGTTAACTGCAACGCCGCGAGCCCGACGCCGAGCGCCATCGTTGCAGAAATTCTTTGAATCATGGTTCCCCCCAAATTGCACAAGAATCTCGGTCGGGGTTCACGCCCCGACCGAGTTTTCTGAACGACTTGCGATCACTTCAGTGCCGCAGCGCCGGCCTGCGAGACGGTGTCGTCTTGCGAACCCGAGCCGCCGCTCACGCCGATGGCGCCGATGATCTTATCGCCGACTATGATCGGATTGCCGCCGCGCGAGAGAATTACATCATCGAGCGTCGACAGATAGGCGAAGAATGGACCCTTACCGTACAATCGCTCGAACACCAGTGTGGGGCGCCGATAGCGCGCTGCGGTGCGCGCCTTGTGCTGGGAGATGGCGATCGACGCGTACGCGCAATCATCCATCTTCTCGAAGTAGACGAGGTCGCCAGTAGGACTGACGACGCTTACGCACAGCGGCCAGCCGCGCTTGGTGGCCTCGGCAATCGCAGCGGCCGCGACCTTCTTGGCATCCGCGATCTTGATCGGTTCACCGTAGGGCGTGTAGGTGAACTTGTCCGGCACCGCTTCATTCGGATTGTTCGGGTCCGCGGGGACCTGCGCCAAAGCGCCCGAACTTAGAAGCAGCGCGGCGCCCAAAGCGCCCGCCAACACAGTTAAACGACGCATCGTATTCCCTCCCAAGTGATTGATTTCCTGGTTTATCCCAGCTGGGCTTTTGTCCCGTGCAGTGGGCGCAGGACCATCCCGGCATTAGTTTATCCAACCATCTGACGTTCGACTATATGGCCTAGTCCGGCCGCGGCCGGCATTCCTGTAACGGAATATGAATGCGCAGGCGGGGTTACTGCGCGGCATGATTGTGCCGGAGTGTGTGCTGGCCTCATAGTTGACGGTGCAGGGCGTGCGGCTTATATGCCCGGCCATGACGACGCTCGTTGCAGCAAAAGGGCTCCGCCGCCGCCGTGCCACCGAGGCACGGGCGTAAGCTTTGTCGTTACCCGTGCCGCCGGATTTCAGGCCGCGGCATATGTCTCCAGTCAAAACCGCGCTGTTGGCCTTCCTCCGGTAGTTCTTTAAGACTTCTGGATAAGGATTGATTCATGGCCACGAAAGCGAAGATCGGAGTGTTGGGTGCCTCGGGCTACACCGGTGGCGAGCTTGTCCGCTTGCTGCTGCGCCATCCGCGCGCGGAGATCGTGCTGCTGACCGCCGAACGCAGCGCCGGCAAGGCGATGCGCGATGTTTTCCCGCAGTTTTCGCCGTTCGCATTGCCGCAGCTTGTCGCGGTCGATGGAGTCAATTGGAGCAGTGCGGCTCTTGATGTAGCTTTCTGCGCGTTGCCGCATGCGACTACGCAAATGGTGTTGAAAGAGCTATTGGCGAAATCGCCGGCAACCAAGGTCGTCGACCTGTCAGCGGACTTTCGTTTGGCAGACACCGCTGCTTACGCGAAGTGGTACGGCCACGAGCACCATGCACCCGAGCTGCAGAAGGAGGCGGTCTACGGCCTCAGCGAAATTCATCGGCGCGAGATTCGCAACGCGCGACTGGTCGCCAACCCGGGTTGTTACACGACTTGTGCGCAATTGCCGCTCATCCCGTTAATAAAAAACAAAGCGATTGAACTTGACGAGATCGTCGTCGACGCCAAGTCAGGAATGACGGGAGCAGGGCGCACGGCGAAAGAGGCGATGCTGTTCTCAGAGGTGTCAGAAGGCTTCAATGCCTATGGTGTGGGGCTTCATCGGCACATGGCCGAACTGGACCAGGAGTTTTCGCTCGCGGCGGGTCGAGAGGTTGTTGTCACTTTCACCCCACATCTGGTGCCAATGAATCGGGGCATTCTCTCGACAATTTACGTGCGAGGTAGGAGAGGTCGGACGCCCGAAGACCTTCATGCGATACTTTTAAAGTCGTACGTGAAGGAACCATTCGTGCATGTCTTGCCATTTGGCGAAACACCGCAGACCCGCCATGTGCGGGGGTCCAACATGACATTTATTGGGGTCGCCAAGGATCGCATTCCCGGGCGCGCCATCCTGGTCTCGGCGCTCGACAACCTCGTCAAGGGTGCTTCGGGTCAGGCAATCCAAAACATGAATTTGGTAATGGGGTGGCCGGAGACGATGGGCCTGGAACAGGTCGCGCTGTTCCCCTAGTTCGACTGGTACAATGGCTACGTCCCTTGCCGGAGGCCACGACCATGTTTGAGGTCCAGAACCAGCCCCCGCCGCTCGAGCCCTACAATCTGTTCGCGAGCGACGTCATTTTGCGTGAGGCGGTCAAGCGCGAAGGCGCCGGCTGGGCGGAAGGCGAACTCAGCGCGCTTGGCGCAACTTTCGGCAAACCGGAAACCGTCCAACTTGGCTTCGATGCCAATAAATTTCCGCCGCAATTGCGCACGCTCGACCGTTACGGTCATCGGCTTGACCAGGTCGAGTTTCACCCCGCGTGGCACGAACTGCTCGGCATCGCGCTCAAAGCGGGCCTGCATTCAAGCCCATGGGCGGAGCCGAAACCCGGCGCACATGTGGCGCGCGCTGCGGGCACCTACATGCTGGGACAGATCGAAAGCGGGGTCTATTGCCCGGTCGCGATGACGTACGGATCGGTTCCGACATTGCGCCACACACCGGCAATTGCCGCGGAATGGTTGCCGCGGATTTTCTCGCGGGAGTACGACCGCCGTTTTTGCCCGGCGCGTCTGAAAACTGCGGCGCTCATCGGCATGGGCATGACCGAAAACCAGGGCGGCTCAGACCTGCGCATGAATACGACAAGGGCTGAGCCCTCCGGCGACAGAGGTTTTCGCGTATTTGGCCACAAATGGTTCATGTCGGCGCCGATGTGCGACGCGTTTCTTGTCCTTGCGCAATCGCCGAGAGGTTTGAGTTGCTTCTTGCTGCCGCGCTGGACGCCGGAGGGCGAGCGTAACGCCATTCAAATCCTGCGGCTGAAGGACAAGCTCGGCAATCGCTCGAATGCATCGAGCGAGGTCGAATTCCACGGCGCCTATGCGCAGCTCATCGGCGAGGAGGGACGCGGCATTCCGACAATTATCGAGATGGGCAATTACACCCGGCTCGATTGCTGCATTGGCTCTTCGGCATTGATGCGACAGGCAGTGGCGCAAGCCCTTCATCACGCTCGCCATCGCACGGCATTCCAGAAGAAGTTGATTCATCAGCCGCTGATGACAAACGTGCTCGCCGATTTGGCATTGGAATCGGAGGCTGCGGTCGTACTCACGATGTGGCTCGCGCGTGCCTACGATGAGGACAACGAAGCCGCGCAGGTGCTCCGTCGCGTCGTGACGCCGGCGGCAAAATTCTGGATCTGCAAACGCACGCCGTTCGTAACTTACGAGGCGATGGAGGTGCTCGGCGGATCGGGATACATCGAAGAATGCATCATGCCGCGCCTGTATCGTGAGGCGCCGGTCAATTCGATCTGGGAAGGCTCTGGCAACATCATGTGCCTTGACGTGCTGCGCGCGATCGAACGCACACCGAATGCCGTCGAGGTGCTCCAGCGCGCGGCTGGTGATGGTAAGGACGCACGACTCACGCGCTTTTCCGATCGCTTACGACAGCGCCTTGCGTCGCATGACCGCAACGACGAGTCACAGGCGCGTTCGCTTGTGCGAGAATTGGTACTGGCACTCCAGGCCGCTTTGTTGGTGAAGCATGCGCCGCCGATGGTTGCGGACGCTTTTTGCGCCTCCCGGCTCGATGGCGAGAGTGGCTCCGCGTTCGGTCTGTTGCCGCGCGGGGCTGATTTGAAGGGCATCGCGGAGCGTTCGGCGCCCGCGATTTAAAGTTTTCCGAACACCGCCAGAACGAGTGTCACCTGCGCCGCGAAGCCAACAGCGAACGCCAGCGTGCGCAGAACTGGCACGCCCATCGTATAAACGATGACATGCGCCAGCCGCGCCCAGAAATAGACCGCGCAGGCGATTACGGTTCGTTCGGTCGAATGACCTTGTGCGTCGAGGATCAACACCAGGGTGGCGAAGATAATCAGGTTTTCGACCGCGTTGGTGTGAGCGAAATAGAGCCGCTGGGCCCAGGCTGATTGCGGCTTGTCATTGCGTGAGGGATTGGCCATTGCCCCCATCATCCCGCGCACCATGATGCGATCGAGAATGTAAGGCACCCACATCAGGCCCGTCAGGATGACCGTCAGCGTCAGCCACAACAGTTCCTTGGACATCGCGCTCCCCGTTTCTTGATGCTGCACGAGACGCTAAGCATAGGCGATGCGGCGAGCGTTGTCGCGCCCGCCGGTATTAAGTAGCCGTATCCGGTTTCGGGCAGGGGAAACCCCACGTCTGAATATTAGATATAGAAAATTAGATGTATAAGGAGGTTCAAGACCGGACGATTATTCGTCCCGGCCATTTTCCACCCGCCGACGCCAACGATGTGTAGTATTTGAAGGTGCCGTAAAGTTGGCTTCGTAACGCGAAGTCAGGTCCAGCTTTTCACTCTGACGTACGACCCCGGCGCATCCTCGATCGCCTTTAATTTGCCACCGCCGATTTTGCGCGCAGGTACCATTTCAGCCCCTTGCTCCCTGAGCCATTCGACCCAATCGGGCCACCACGAGCCAGCGTGCTCAGTCGCATTCTTCAGCCATGTTTCGACGCTCGATCCGGTCGGTTTGTCTCCGGTCCAGTATTGGTATTTCGGTTTATTCGGCGGATTGATCACGCCGGCAATGTGGCCCGAGCCGGCAAGCACATACCTCACCGGGCCGCCAAAAAATTGCGAACCGGTGAGGACCGATTTGGCAGGAGCAATGTGGTCTTCTCTCGTTGCGAGATTATAGACCGGCACTGTCACCTTATGCAGGTCGAGCGTGATCCCCGCGATTGTCATTTTGCCCTGGGTCAATTTGTTGTCGAGATAGCAGTTGCGTAAATAAAACGAGTGATTGGCCGCTGGCATGCGCGTGGCATCGGAATTCCAATACAGGATATCGAATGGCAGTGGTGTCTTGCCGCGCATGTAGTTGTTGACAATGTAAGGCCAGATTAAATCGTTTGAGCGCAGCATGTTGAATGTGTTCGCCATGCGCGAGGCCTCGAGATAGCCTTGCTCTTTCATATGCGCCTCGAGTTGCTCGACGCGCTCCTCGTCGACAAACACCATCAGGTCGCCGGCGTATTTAAAATCGACTTGCGCCGCAAATAACGTCGCCGATTTGATGCGATTTTGTTTTTTCGCCGCAAGGTAGGCGAGGGTGACCGACAACAGCGTGCCGCCAACGCAATAACCAATGGCATTGACCTGTTTTTCGCCAGTTGCGGCCTCGACCGCGTCGAGCGCGGCGATCACGCCCTCCTGCATGTATTCTTCGAAGCTTTTTGCGGCGAGTTTGGCGGTAGGATTAACCCAGGAAACGACGAAAACCGTAATGCCTTGGTCAACGCACCATTTGATGAAAGATTTTTCCGGAGTGAGATCCAGAATGTAGAATTTGTTGATCCAAGGCGGCACGATCAGCAATGGTAGTTTCAGCACCTCTTTCGTCGTTGCTTCGTATTGAATCAATTGTATTAGTTCATTCTGGAAAACGACTTTGCCGGGTGTGAGAGCAAGATTGCGGCCGACGTCGAACACTGACGCGTCGGACTGGCGGATCTTGAGGTTGCCGTGGCCGGCCCGAATATCCTCCGATAGCATGTGCATGCCGCGCACAAGATTTGCGCCGTTAGAAGACAGCGTTTCCCGTAACAGTTCCGGGTTTGTGAGGACGAAGTTCGACGGCGAGATCGCATTGGCGATTTGCTTGACGTAAAACTCGGCTTTCTTGCGGGTATGATCATCGACGCCGCTGGCGTCCTTGACCAATCGGTCGCCCCACTGCGCGGTGAGCAGATAGGCCTGTTTCAGGAAATCGAAGAACTGGTTCTGCGACCAATCCGGATCGGCAAACCGCTTATCTTTTGGATCGGGAGCAGCAACCGGAGCCGCATGCTCGCCAGCCAAACGCTTTACGGTGCTGGCCCAAAGATCGAGATAGGCACGGCCGAGACTAGCTTGCACCTCGAGCGCGCGAGCGGGATCGGACATCCAGTATTCCGCAATGCGACCGACCGATTTGACCGCGTCGGTAAGATCGTCGGCGAGGTCACCTTTAATTTTGCCTTCCTCGCGCGGCTTCAAATAGGCCGCAAGTGCTTTGCCACCTTCTTCGATCAGGCGCGCCAAATTGTGCGAGAGCGCCTCAATATCGACGTTGCCGACCTTGGCAGGCTCTTTGGCTGGCTTATCCATCCGCTTTCCGCTCGTATCCTGCCAACAGAAGTGGCCTGGACCGCGCCCACTCGCAAGCCGCGTTTCAGCACATGGTTTCGGCGATCTTCTGTCGTTGGGCCGTCGGCGGCCGACCTTTCTGTGGCCATATTAGCCCGATAGCAGGCATATGTTACAATTCATTGAGTCTGCATCGATTTCGCCGTCCGGCTCGGCTTCACGGAGCATGGTGCGCGTGTTCGAACGATCACTCTGGGCTGCGTTTGGGGTCGCTGCTGCGCTAGCCGGTTGCTCGCCCGGCCCGCTCATTGACCGTCTTCCCGGCGATTTGGGCCTGCCGGCGGGCGCGCCCGCGCGGCCGGTGGCTCCTTATGACTATCCGGCAGTCCATGACATGCCCCCGGATCGCCCGTCGACACCGATGACGGAGGAGGAACAGGTTAAGCTCGAAAAGGATCTGGCCAAAGCACGCGACCAGCAGGAAGGTCGTTCGCCGACGGCCAAGCTACCGGCCAAAAAGCCTGTCCCGGCCGCTAAAAAGCCGTCAAAAGACGACGAAAACGGGCAGACCGCTGGCGCGAAGGCGAACCCGTGATAAAAGCCAGCCGGGATCATGTGTGCGGGCTGGATAGGGCAGCCGGCCTTTAGGGTTTGAGCCTATGGACGAGTTTTACCGCATTCGCCGCTTGCCGCCTTACGTCTTCGAAGAAGTGAACAACGCCAAGGCGAAAGCCCGCAACGCGGGGGCTGACATCATCGATCTCGGCATGGGCAATCCAGATTTGCCGGCGCCTACGCATGTGATCGAAAAACTCAAAGAAACCCTCGGCAAACCGCGCACCGATCGTTATTCCGCTTCGCGTGGAATCCCCGGGCTGCGGCGCGCGCAGGCCGCTTACTACGAGCGCCGTTTCGGCGTGAAGCTCAATCCCGAAACGCAGATCGTTACGACGCTCGGTTCCAAAGAAGGCTTCGCCAACGTTGCGCAAGCGATCACTGCGCCTGGCGATGTCGTGCTCGTTCCGAATCCGAGCTATCCGATCCACGCCTTCGGTTTCTTGATGGCGGGTGGTGCCATACGCTCAGTGCCGTCGGAGCCGACACCGAATTTCTTTCACACGCTCGAGCGAGCGATCGTGCATTCAATCCCGAAGCCGACCGCGGTCGTGGTTTGCTATCCCGCGAACCCAACTGCTTATGTAGCGACGCTCGATTTTTACAAGGACCTGATCGCGTTCGCGAAGAAGCATGAGATCCTGGTGCTGTCCGATCTCGCTTATGCGGAAGTTTATTTCGACGACAGTCCGCCGCCCTCGCTGTTGCAGGTGCCGGGTGCAATCGATATCGCACTCGAATTTACGTCGATGTCGAAAACTTTCTCGATGCCGGGCTGGCGAATTGGTTTTGCCGTCGGCAACGAACGCATTATCGCGGCGCTGGGCCGGGTGAAGTCCTATCTTGATTATGGTGCTTTTACGCCAGTGCAAGTGGCGGCGACTGCCGCGCTGAACGGACCAGATGATTGCATCAGGGACATGCGCGAAATCTACAGGCGCCGGCGAGACGTTTTAGTGGAAAGTTTCGGGCGTGCGGGCTGGCATGTGCCGGCGCCGCGCGCCTCGATGTTTGCATGGGCGCCGATCCCCGAGCCATTTCAGAGCTTGGGGAGCGTTGAATTTTCCAAGTTACTGGTGGAGAAAGCGGACATCGCGGTGTCGCCGGGCATCGGCTTCGGTGAATATGGCGAGGGCTTTGTTCGAATAGCGTTGGTGGAAAACGAGCAGCGCATCCGCCAAGCCGCGCGCAATGTCCGGCGCTTTCTCGACCATGCGCCTGAGCAGTTACATAACGTCGTACCGCTCGCGACGCGACGCTAATTACGGACGCGCACGCGTGATGGCTCCAGCCCGAGCGCATGATCCCGAAAAATGGGAACCGATTTTCGGATAAAATCATGCGCACTCAATCGCTAAAAGTAGGCGTCGCCGGATTAGGCACGGTCGGTGCCGCCTTGGTGGCGCAAGTTGCGCGCCAACGGGAGGCGTTGGCTGTGCGCTGTGGTCGCGCGATTGAAGTCGTTGCGGTGTGCGCTCGTTCACGCTCTAGGAATCGCGGCGTCGATCTTAAAAAAATGAAATGGTTCAGCGATCCCGCTGCACTGGCGCGAGAGCCAGGCATCGATGTGTTCGTCGAATTGATCGGTGGGTCCGGCGAGCCGGCGAAAAGCTCGGTCGAAGCGGCGCTTGCTTCAGGCAAATCGGTTGTCACTGCTAACAAGGCGCTTCTCGCCAAACACGGCAGCAAGCTTGCCGCGATCGCCGAACGTAGGCACGTGGCGCTCAATTTCGAAGCGGCGGTCGGTGGGGCGATACCAATCGTCAAAACTCTACGCGAGGGGATGGCCGGCAATTCATTCGAGCGTATCTACGGAATTCTTAATGGCACCTGCAATTATATCCTCACGCGAATGGAGCAGGATAAGATGCCGTTCGCCGAGTGCCTGCAGGAGGCACAGCGGCTTGGTTATGCCGAAGCCAATCCGACCTTCGACATAGAAGGTCATGATACCGCACAGAAACTCGCAATCCTGGCCAGCCTCGCCTTCGGCACGAAAGTCGACCAACGCGCAATCTACGTGGAAGGCATTTCCTCGATAACGCCCGCAGATCTATTTGCGGCGGACGAACTCGGGTATCGCGTGAAGCTTTTGGGCGTGGCGGTGAAGACGCCACAGGGTATTGAGCAGCGCGTGCATCCAACTATGGTGCGCAAGGATTCTGCGATTGCGCAGGTCATGGGCGTCACCAATGCGGTGACGATCGACGCCACCGATATCAATCCGCTGACTTTGGTGGGGCCGGGTGCCGGGGGGGCAGCAACCGCTTCGGCAGTCCTGTCTGACATCGGCGATATCGCGCGAGGAGTGCGCACCGCGCCGTTCGGGCGGCCTACAGCGCGGCTCGTAAGCGTGCGCAAGGCGCCAATGCAGCGTCACGAAGGCGGTTACTATATCCGGCTGGTCGCACGCGATAAGCCCGGGACAGCAGCCACGATCGCAAAACGCCTTGCTGAGCAGGAAATATCGCTGGAGTCGATTGTTCAGCGACACGACCCCGCCCACCTTGGGCGCGATGCGAAGGCGGGTTCCGTCCCTGTTATTCTCATTACCTACGCCACCAGCGAGGATGCCGTGCGCAAGGCCCTTGCGGCGGTGGGGCGCGATAGGGTGATCTCGGGGCGCCCACAGGTCATCCGGATCGAAAAGAACTAAGCGACCGAGCGTTTGTGAGGGGAGCGTCCAATGCCGAATATTACCGTCCAGCCGGAATTGCTGCTGGAGCGTATTCTTACCCTCGAGATCGTCCGTGTGACCGAACGTGCGGCGGTATCTTCGGCGCGTCTACGCGGGCACGGCAAGGATAAAGCTTCCGACCAGGCCGCAGTCGACGCTATGCGGCGGGAGCTCAATAAGCTGCCAATCGACGGCACTGTGGTGATCGGCGAGGGTGAAATCGATGAAGCCCCAATGTTGTTCATTGGCGAGAAAGTCGGGACCAAAAACGGTCCCAAGGTCGACATCGCAGTCGATCCGCTGGAAGGCACAACGCTCTGCGCCAAAAATATGCCGGGTGCGATTGCCACCATCGCAATGGCTGATGCCGGCACCCTGTTGCATGCGCCCGATTGCTATATGCAAAAAATCGCTATCGGTCCCGGTTATCCGAAGGGGACCATCGATCTCGATGCACCGGCGGATGTCAACATCATGCGCGTCGCGAAAGCCAAAGGCGTCAAGCCTTCGGAAATCACCGCCATTTTGCTCGACCGCCCACGTCACGCCGACATGATCGCGGCCATCCGCAAAACCGGCGCTGCGGTTAGCTTGATTAGCGATGGCGACGTGGCGGGCGTAATCCATTGCGCGGAGCCAAAAACCGGCATCGACATTTATCTCGGCATCGGTGGGGCACCGGAAGGCGTGCTGGCAGCGGCGGCCTTGCGCTGCATCGGCGGCCAGATGCAGACACGACTGATCATCGATACGGAGCAATTGCGCGATCGTACCCTGAAGATGGGCATCAAGGATCCGAAGCGAAAATATGAGATCGAGGACATGGTGAAGGGAGACTGCCTGTTCTCCGCCACCGGAGTTACCACCGGTGCTATGTTGAGGGGTGTCAAATTCGGCAAAGATGTCATCGAAACTGAAACCGTAGTCATGCGGTCAAAGACCGGCACCGTGCGCCGGGTTATGTCCGAACATCGGCAATTCGATAAATTTCACCTCGACTGAGCGAAGCGGGCAACCGCCCGTTTTGATCGTGTCCCG
>JBATYN010000153.1:0-10330 GCA_049674125.1 Pseudolabrys sp.
CTCGTCACCATGGACCTCACGCGCAAGCAGATCGTCAATACTCCGCCAGGCAAGGGTCTCGGTGGGCCGATGAACACGTTCGATAACATCCCGGCCTTTCCGACGGCGGACATGAGAGTGGTTGTTCGGCCTAATTTCGACACCTTGTATTCGAGCGGCTGGTTGGACCTCACGCGCGAGCCGATGGTTGTATCGGTGCCGGATACCGGTGGCCGCTACTACCTCCTCCCCATGCTCGACATGTGGACCGACGTATTTGCTTCTCCGGGCTGGCGCACGACAGGGACAAAAGCGGGCAATTTCCTGGTCGTTCCGCCCGGCTGGAACGGAAAAGTGCCGGCAACATTCACGCGTATCGATGCGCCGACGCCCTATGTCTGGATCATCGGCCGCACGAAGACCGATGGCCCGGCGGATTATGACGCCGTGCGTGCCATCCAGAAGGGCTACAAGATCACGCCGCTGTCCGGATGGGGCAAGCCGCCAGTGGCCGTAAAGGCGAAAATCGACCCGGGCGTCGACATCAAGACTCCGCCGAAAAAACAAGCCGACTCGATGGCTGCTGCCGAATATTTCTCGTATGCGGCTGCGTTGCTCAGGCTGCACCCTCCGCATTCGACCGACCAACCCATCATCGCGCGGATGAAACGGATCGGGGTTGAGGCCGGCAAGGCCTTCGATATTACCAAGGTCGATGCATCAGTAAAGAAGGCAATCGAAGGCGCTCCGGCTGATGCTCAGAAGCTGATGGCGTGGAAAATCCCGACGATAGCGCGTGTCGTGAATAACTGGTCGATGAACACAGACACGATGGGCGTTTACGGAAATTACTATCTGAAACGCGCCATCGTGGCGCAAATTGGTCTCGGCGCCAATCTTCCCGAGGACGCGATCTACCCGTTTAACCTTGCTGACGACACCGGCAAACCGCTCGATGGCGCGAACAAATATGCCATCCGCTTTGCCAAAGATGAAATTCCGCCGGTCGACGCGTTTTGGTCAATCACACTCTACGACACAGAAGGCTTCCAGGTTGCAAACCCGCTTAACCGCTTCGCGGTGAGCAGCTGGATGCCCTTCAAGCGCGACGCCGATGGCTCGCTGACCTTGTACTTCCAAAACGAGAGCCCGGGTAGCGATCGCGAGAGCAACTGGCTCCCTGCCCCCAAAGGTCCATTCAATCTGACCATGCGTCTCTATGCGCCGAGGTCGGAGGCGCTGACGGGCGTGTGGAATCCGCCGTCGGTCACGATGGCAAAGGATCGCGCTAGCACTGGCGCAAACTGATTACCGCGCCGGCCGGCAACAATGCCGGCCGCCGTTAACGCGTATTTTCGCAATCAGATTTGAATGCGAGATAATTTTGTTGGCGAGCGCTTGCATATTTTCATTGCGGCTCGCTACCACGTGAGGCGCCGCGATGTTACCCTTCTGAAGGCTTACCTCGTCAATCGTTCTTTTTGCAATCCAGAAGGACAAAGCGATGCCTCGTGTTCGCTCGCAGTATTACGCTGCTCTCATTCTAGTGACAGGGGCCGTTGGTGCGGCCGCGCAGTCGCAGGCAACCAACGTCGTTCCAGTCACCGCCGACAATTTCAATCGCGCCGAGTCCGACCTGTACATTGGCAAGATCGTTAAAGACGGCGCCTTTGGGAAGTTCATTCATCGCCGCGAGCCCGCAGCGGTCGACAACCAAACCGTCATTCGGCTCAATCGCGACACGCTTTATTCTTCCGCGGTGTTCGACCTCGACGCCGGACCCGTTGTGATCACTCTGCCTAATCCGGGCAAGCGGTTCATGTCGATGCAGGTTATCACTGAAGATCACTACGTCTTTGAGGTCGATTATGGCGCCGGACGTTACAATTTCACCAAGGCGGAGGTTGGCACCCGCTACGTCACGATGGCTTTGCGTACTTTCGTTGATCCTTCCAGTCCACAAGATCTCAAACTGGCCCACGCCTTACAGGATGCGGTGACGGTCCAGCAGCGCAATGCCGGGCGCTTCGAGGTGCCCAACTGGGATTCCGCCAGCCAGAAAAAAATGCGCGATGCACTATTGATCCTGAGTGCATCACTGCCCGATCTGAAGAAAGCGTTTGGAAGCCGTGTGCAGGTTGACCAGGTTCGCCATTTGATTGGGACCGCCGCGGCATGGGGCGGCAACCCGGAACGGGACGCCATTTATCTCAACGTCACCCCGAGCAAGAACGATGGCGCGGCGATTTATAAGCTCAACGTTCCTGCCAAGGTCCCCGTTAATGCCTTCTGGTCGGTCACCGTTTACGACGCCCAAGGCTATTTGAAGAAAAACCAGTACGAAGCGTACTCGCTGAACAACATTACCGCGAAAAAAGGTACGGATGGTTCCGTCTCCATCCAATTTGGCGGCTGCGACGGCAAAATTCAGAATTGTCTGCCGACCACGTCAGGCTGGAACTATATGGTGCGCCTTTATCGCCCGCGCGATGATATCCTGAACGGCAAATGGAAATTCCCGGAGGCGCAACCGGTCATCTGACGGTGGCGACCAGATATTGTGGCCGCCACGCGGTATTGCCGTTCGCAGGTGCGGTGCCTACAACGGCGTCATGAAACGACAAAGTGATTCCCCCGCATCAACACACGTGGCGCGGATGATCATTGCGGCCGTAGCCACTCTGGCTGCTACTACCCTGCCCTGCTTCCGGCCGTCTTTTGCCGCTCCCATGCGTTGCAGCGGCGAAGAGACCATCTGCATTAACGGATGCAAGAAAAGTACGGATCGGGGGTCGATTCCGGCCTGCATCACAAATTGCGGTCTTCGTCAGTCCGTCTGCAAAAAGACCGGCTGCTGGGACAGCGGCACTCAAAAATATTGCGGGCTTTTGAAGCAATAGCGCCCAAAGAGCTTCCCGCCTTCTGTAAGCCGCTGAATCGGCGAATAATAAGCGTTGCCCCGGAACGGCCACCGGCCTTTACGAATTGCTAAACCCCCATCGCGTACACTCTAAATGGACGTTAACCAGCTGAAATTGCCAGTTCCGTAGCCAACCAGAATGGTTTTGCAGGGCTTATGGGCGCTCCACTCGAACTCATCCGCGAGCTCGACAGCTCGATCGCGCACAGCACGGACCAGCGGCGTTCGGCCATGTTGCGGCATCTCACCGACCTTTTCCTCGTCGGCTCCGATCAATATTCCGAAGATGAAATCGATCTGATCGATGACGTCTTCGTGCGGCTGCTCGCGACCGTCGAGCAATCGTCGCGCGCGCTTCTCTCGATCCGACTTGGGCCAGTATCGAATGCGCCGCCGAAGATCCTGCGCCAACTGGCTTGCGACGACGCCATCGAAATTGCCTCCCCGGTTCTGAGCCAGGCCGAACGGCTTGATACAGAGACTCTGATCGAGTGCGCGCGAACCAAACACCAGGAGCATCTTCTCGCTATTTCGCGCCGTAAAGCGCTGCCGGAATCTCTCACGGAGGTTCTTGTTGAGCGCGGCGATCAGCAAGTTGTTTTGAGTACCGCGAAGAATGCGGGTGCAAAGTTTTCCAGCAAAGGCTTTGACATATTAGTTACGCGTTCCGAGCGGGACGACCAGCTCGCCACATGTGTGGGTCTGCGGCCCGATTTGCCACCTCAACTGTTTGAGCGCCTGTTGCAGGCCGCGTCCGACACCGTGCGAGCCAAACTTGAGGCCGAAGGCATACACGCTAGTTCCGAGATCGACACTGTTGTCGGCGAGGTGACCAACCGGCTTCAGACGGAATTAGCCACGCAGCCCTTGAGCTATGCGGCGGCGCAAGTACTCGTTGAGTCAATGCATAAGGCAAACCTCCTCACAGCGGGAAAACTGCAGGAATTCGCGATATCTGGCAGGTTCGAAGAAATGGTCGCGGCACTTTCGCTGATGTCAAATGTCCCGACCGCGGTGATCGAGCAAAATATGCAGGATGCGCAGGCGCAGTCGCTGCTCGTGCTGGCCAAAGCGATTGGATTATCGTGGGAAACCACGCGCAGCATTATGGGGCTGGCGGCAAAACGGTATCGCCGCGCCGCAAGTGGCATTGATCATTCCATGCCGGCATTCCAACGACTAAAGCAATCGACCGCGCAACAAATTCTGGAATTTCACCGCATGCCAGCGCGTTCCGTGCGCAGGCACTAAGTCGCCTCTATCCAATCAAGCCGTGATGTTGAGAAGCGCCGCGCTCATTTGGGCGTCAGCCCGCATCACCGCCGCGTTGGCGGCGTAGCTGAGACGGGCAGCCAATAACTGTACGTACTCGCTCGTCAAATCCACATTTGGGCTCGCCACCATGCCGCTGCTGTTCGCAAACGGCGCGGTTGGATCAAAAGTTGAAACGGTTGCGGGCGAAATCGCGGTCACAGCCGCGTTGGTTCCACCACCAGCGACATCCGTCTGGTTGACGCGCAACGGAGTATAGGCGACTGGAAAATTTCCGGCATGCGCCGCGTCCGGTAACGGGCCATCGGACCGCGAATTGGCGATGTTGCTCGCGGCCACCTGCAGACGCAAAGACGCCGCGTTCAGGCCGGATATGGCAATCGTGCTCGCAATGCCCATAGCCGCCTGTGATAGGCCCAGCCCTGGAACACTTTGTTCCGCAATTCTGTAAAACTTGAAGGATGCCTAGTTGAACGACCGTGGGCCGTTGCCGTGGGCAAGCGGTGGCGACGTTAGCCACTCGCACATGCTCGGCAGATCGTGGTAAATTTCGATCAACCAAAATCAATACCGGGAGGACTTCGCCATGGCCGACAGCCCAAAACGCGTCAAGGTCGCACCCAAGGGGATGGGTCTCAATGACTTCGTCGCGATGCAGGAAGGTTATTTCGCCGCCGAAGGACTCGATGTTGAGCTTGACTGGAAGACGTTTCGCGGCACGCAGTCGAGCTGGAAGGACCTCGATTATTTCCAACGCCCGCAGGATCGTCCTTATACGGAGGACAAGCAGGACGTCGTTCAGGGCGCCTGCCTCTGGGGCACAATCTGCAACGCCAGCGCCGGCATGGGGCGTGTCGTCACCGAAGGTTACGGTGATTCACCTTGGGCGATTTTCGTGCGGCCAGACTCGAATGTTCGTAAGCCAGAGGATTTGAAAGACATTCCGATCTCGGTTGGCATGCGCGCGGGAAGTCATTTCAATGTGCCCTATCGCCTGGAGAAGTATCTTCCGCTCGAACACATCAAAACAGTCAACACGGGTGGTTTCGGTGCGCGGCTAAAGGCCCTGCTCGATGGCGAGGTAGAGGCTGCGAGCCTGCTGCCACCGCAAATCGCTATGGCCGAACAGCTCGGCCTGCGTAAAATCATAGAGGATCGCTTCAAGACTTTATGGTGGGTGCCGGACAGTGCCACACCGGAGGTCGTGCACGGTTATATGCGCGCGCTCAACCGAGCCGAACAGGCGCTGGAGGCGAATTTGCCGAAATACCTGCCATTGTGGAAACTCGCCGTTCCGCCGGAATTCGAGAATTTCCACGCCTGGGATTTCAGCAAGTTCGGCCGCGGCGAACGGTTCGTCAATGTGCCATTGCCGCGCGCGGAGTTCGACGAGGTCTTCTCGCAAGTCGAACGCTGGGGCCTCGGTCAGTACCTCAAGGACCGCAGTCCCGACACGTTGTCGTACCCGGTCTGAAAGGCCGGCAGCGCAGTCTGCCAACCAAAGGGCGCGGCCGTGGCTTACGCTGTCCGTGCGTTAGCTCTTCATTGGCGGATAGTCGCGCGAGAATACCGGCTGCGCGAGAAACGCCTTCGGGTCCATGGTCCAGAACTGGCTGACCTTGTGGTAGGTCTTGATGGTCTTGTTGACCATCTTTCCGTTCTGTTTTTCGGCGCGCCGCACATAAACGTCGACGATGGCATTCCCGTAATTGTCGAAGCTCAACGGCCCGCGCGGCGTATCTGCGAGCGTAACCGCCCGTATCGCTTTGACGAGCTGATCGGCATTGTCGGATTTGCCATTAGTCTTTGCGAGCGCGGCCTCAATGATCTGACCGTTCGCGTAGAAGCACGCGGCGTAGTGACCAATACGTACGTCCTCACCGTAGTTCTTCTTCATCGCGGCAATAAAACGTTTGTTGGCGTCGCTCTCATGATCGAGTGCATAGGGATTTGTGTTGATGAGACCGGCCGCACTTTCGTCATGCGCGCCAATGATTGTGTCATCGGCGACGGTCGCACCCCCGACCAGCGGCTGCTTCATGCCGAGCCCGCGCGCCTGCTTGGTGAATTTCAGCGGGTTTGACCCCGCAAAAACCTCACAAACCACGTCGCACTCCGGAATTTGCGCGACATAAGGCGCGTAATCGGCCGTATTGAGCGGCGCCCACAGCTTTTTCACGATCTGGCCGCCATGGTCCTCAAGCACGCGCTGGAATCCGCCAACCTGCTCGTAACCGAATGCGAAATCATCGCCCAGGCTGGTCGCGCGCTTGAGCTTCATCTCGTTGAGCACATAGTCGGCAAGCGGATAGAGACATTGTGCGGACGTATAAGATGTGCGCGTGAGGTAGTCGTTGGCCTTGCGCTGGGTTACATCCTCGGCGCCGGCAAAGGCGAGCGTTGGCATCTTGGCTTGGGCGAGATAATCGACGGTTGCGAGCAGTTCGAAGGCGGCGAACGGCCCCAGCACGATGTCGACTTTGTCGCGCTCGACCACTTCCTGGGCTTTGTTTTTGGCGCCAGCCGGATTGCCGCCGGTATCTGCGACGATCAGATCGATCTTGCGCCCCGACAGCGTGAAATCCTTGGCCTTGAGGAACGCGGTAATGCCTTCCTCGAAATGGATGCCGCCAGCTGCAAGCGGCCCGGTCTTTACCGTCAACAGGCCGATTTTAAGCGGCGCGGTCTGCGCGATCGCTGGCATCGGAAATGAAGCCGCGCTGGCCGCAGCCGCGCAGCTGGCGAGAAACTGACGGCGATTGGTCTTGTATGTCACGGTATCCTCCCCTGAGCGGACAAGGCGTCCTCCGCGCACTTGCGGCCTTTGTTCCAAACTGGACATTTGGACGCAATGGACCGCGCAAATTCAATCATAATGCGCCGGCCAAGCGAAGGGCCGGCTTGCCCAACACGCCCACGAAAGGCCCGCAAGCGGTCCTGGCAAAATCACGCCCGCGCCGCGTCGGCCAGGGCGCCGAATACGGCGAAAACGAGCGGTTTGCGCTCGAGGTTATAGGTCTCAACATCGCGCGCGGCGCGATTGACCTTTTCCCAGGCGTCCGCGACCCGTGCCATTTGCGCCCTGGCGTGGGGAGTCTCGCCGAGGCGCGTCGCCAGCCAACCGTTGACCAGGTCCATGAAGGCTTCCAGCGTTTTCGGATCGCTGCCGCCGATCGCTTCGCCAAGGGCATGCAGCGCGCGGGGATCGGGATTTGGCAGCTGCGCAAACAGTTCGAGCACACGCTGGCGGAGCGCCAACGCGGTATCGTCGAGCAATGTTAGTGCGCGACCAACGCTACCTTCGGCGGCTTCCGCAGCCTGTCGAATATCGGGCTCGTTTGCGCCGCGGCCCGTTGCGCCGGCTAGTGCGCGGGCGACGTCGTCAATCTCCAGCGGTCGTAGCAGCAGGCGCCGACAACGGGAGCGGATGGTTGGCAGTTCGCGCCCGGGCGCATGACTGATGAGCAAAAGGAGCGAGCGTTGCGGCGGTTCTTCCAGCACTTTGAGCAGGGCATTGGCGCCCTCGCGTTGAAGGTCGTCCACAGCATCGACGATCGCGATACGCCAGCCACCCTCACCCGCCGTCGAGCCGAAAAACGATACCGTCCGCCGCACATCATCGACGCGGATCACTGTGTAGAGCTTGCCGGTCTGCTCATTGATACTGCGCTCAAGGACCAGCAGGTCGCCCTGTGCTTGCGCGGCAATCCGGCGTGCGACGGGATGACTCGGATCGACCGCAAGGGAGATCGCATTTTGCACCTCCGGAGCCCTCGGATCGGGGTGCGCCAGCACAAACCGAACCATGCGATAGGCCAATGTCGCCTTGCCGATGCCCGGTTGGCCGCCAATCAACCACGCATGCGCAATCCGTCCGCTTTTATAGGCATCGAGCAACGCACGCTCGGCCTCGGTATGGCCAAACAAATCGGTTGTTTCGCGCGGCAATCTGCTTTCGCGGTCTTCGATGTCGTCGCTGGTCAAGGGGTCACGGTCTCCGGAACTCCGTGGCGTTCGGACGGCAGCCGCTCCTGCACGATCGACCATATGCGGTCCGCGACGACATCGCGTGGCGCGCGGCCGTCAATTACAATACATCGCGCGGGTTCTTCCGTGGCCAATGCCCGGTATGCCTGGCGAAGTTTCTCGTGAAACTCCAGCGACTCTGCCTCAAAACGGTCGGCCGCGTCCTGCCCGCGACGGCTTTTGGCGCGCGCGAGCCCGACTTGCGCGGGAACATCGAGAATAAACGTCAATTCCGGGAATGCCGAACCAACCGTCACACGCTCCAGACTGCGGATGAGGCGTTGGTCCACATTGCCGAGGGCGCCTTGATAAACCCGCGTCGAATCGATGAACCGGTCGCAGACGACCCAATTCCCGGCTTGTAACGCCGGCAAGATGGTATTGCGCACGTGGTCGTCGCGCGCGGCTGCGAACAAGATCGCTTCCGTTTCGGCGCCAAGCGGCTTGGCAATGCCTGACAGCAAAATATGCCTGATGATTTCGGCCCCGGTTGACCCGCCCGGCTCGCGCGTAAGGACAACCTCCAGGCCGAGCGATTTCAATCGCTGAGCGAGCGTGGCTGCGTGGGTCGACTTGCCGCTGCCTTCGCCGCCTTCGAAGGTAATGAAATGTCCGCGCAAACGAGCGAGCCTTCTCCCAGTCATCGCCGACGTGTGGCGTGCCTGACTATCATAGCCGCTCGGCACCAGCACGGAACAGTGCGATGACCATTTCGGTCACGGCATCGAAGGCGCGCTGCGGCATATTCCCTTTTCCGACATTTTCAGCCGCTTTTAACGGCGCGGTCAGGATGAGGTTGTCATTGCGCCAGACCTTGAGATTGCCGATGGGCGTCCCTTCCGTGACGGGGGCCGGCACCGGGCCATTGTAGACAATGCGCGCGATCAGTTTGTCCGCGCCCGTCTTCGGCAGCATCACCCGTACGTCGCCATTTGCGACAAGCGTGACGTGGCCAGTCGCTCCGCCATAGACCTTTGCTGAACCGACCGTCTGCCCTTCAGCGAATAGAACGCGCTGGTCGAAATTCCGGTACCCCCACTCAAGTAGCTTTTTGGCTTCGTCTGCGCGCTCCTTTGGCGTGCCAACACCGTTGACCACGACGATCAGCCGCAATCCATTCTGGACCGCCGAGCCTACCAGTCCGTAGCCGGCCTCCTTGGTAAACCCGGTCTTGAGGCCGTCAGCGCCGGCCATCGCGCCCAGGAGCGGGTTGCGGTTCTGCTGGCGAATTTTATTCCAGGTGAAATCCGGCTGGCCGAACAGCGTGTAGAAATCCGGATAATTGCGAATGATGTGACGAGCAAGGATAGCCAGTTCGCGTGTCGTCACTTGTTCGCCGGGATCCGGCAGCCCGTTTGAATTCGTGAAAACGGATTTTTCCAATCCAATTTCGCGGGCGCGCTGGGTGAGCTTGGCGCCGAAAGCCGTCTCGTTGCCCGCGATCGCTTCGGCTAACACGATACAGGCATCATTGGCTGACTGGATGATCATCCCATGAAGCAGATCATCAACAGGGACTTTGCTGTAAATTGCCGCGAACATGGTGGAGCCGTGCGAGGGCGCGCCGCCTTTTCGCCATGCGTTTTCACTCACCATGTATTCGTCGGTGAGCTTGATGCGGCCTTCCTTCAGCTCGTGGAAGACGTATTCCGCCGTCATCAGCTTGCCGAGGCTGGCTGGAAAAATCAGCTTATCGGCGTCGCGCTCGAACAATACGCTGCCGTGTTCAGCGTCGATCAGAATGGCGTGCGGCGCCGCGATATTCGGTTCGTCTTTTTTCGGAGCTTCTTTTTTTGGTGCGGTGGCGGTCGCGGCAGGTTTATTTGCGGGAGGTGGCGCAGCGAGCGCGGCCGCACCCAAGACTGCACCCAAGACCGTACCCAAGACCGCGGTCATTGCCGCCGCCATCAACCAGCCTTTGTATGAATTGCGTGTGGCCATCATCCAGGCTCATTCACCGGCATCGCTTCGAAGCGACGATGTCGCAGTCCCGCTGACCTGTGGCGATAAAATGCGGCTCAGTAAAGGCCGCGGCCGCTCATGAAACCAGTGCGGCCATCATAACGGGTTGGGACGTAAGCGGAAACCGGCGTTGTGGCAGGGGCGGCCTCCGCGATCGACCCGCGGTCGATG
>JBATYN010000154.1:0-6541 GCA_049674125.1 Pseudolabrys sp.
AGCCTGTTGGGATGCGGTTGAAGTCAGCAGCCGCGACCGCGCGGACCCCGTGGCTGCTGTTCCTGCGCGCAGGGACCGTGCCGCAAGCCGGCTGGATCGAGGCAACCGGCCGCTTCATGCAGGTTACCGATATGCGGGACGGCGCGGCCTGCGCCGGTGTTTTTAGGCTGGTTGCCGCCACGGATTACATGCGGCCGCGTTTTGGGGAACTCCTGGCCCTGCTCCGCGCCACACTCGGTGGGAGCCCGCACCCCGATCAGGGCCTGCTGAGTGCGCGCCGTTTTTACGAGGCAGTTGGCGGCCATGATGCTTCTGCGGATGCCGAAGCGACTTTGTTACGCCGGCTTGGCCGCAGGCGAATGGCCATGCTGCCCGCAGCAATCGGCGTCGTCCGTTAGGACTGCCGAAAATTAATTGACTAAGTCAACTATCTGAGCGACCCTGCCTCCCGCATGGCAAGGCAGCAAACAATCGCAGCAGTCCGCCGCTTCAACCGCTTCTATACGCGCCAGATCGGCGTCTTGCGGAAAACCTACCTCGACAGCCCCTATTCGCTCGGCGAAATGCGGGTGCTCTACGAATTGGCGCAGGGCGACCGGCTCACCGCCAGCGACATAGGACGCGCGCTCGAACTCGACGCCGGCTATCTCAGCCGCCTGCTGCGCAATTTCGAAAAGCGTGGGCTTATCAGCCGCCAGACTTCGGCAAAGGACGCACGCCAAAGCCATCTCGCCCTGACCGCGCGCGGCCGCAAGATGTTTACGCAGATGGAACAACGCTCGCAGCAAAAGGCCGGCGCCATGCTGGACGAGCTGGATACCGCCCAGCAGGACCGCACAGTTGCGGCAATGCAGACCATTGAAACGCTCCTTACTGCCGCTGAGGATGCGAACTCCGAAACGAAGCCCAGCTGCCTTCTGCGTGAACCGCAGACCGGCGATTTCGGCTGGGCCGTCTCTCGTCATGCCGAGCTTTATGCTCAGGAGTACGGCTGGACGGATCCGTTCGAAGGGCTGTGCGCGCAAATCGTTGCCGATTTCGTCAACAACTTCGATCCCACGCACGAGCGCTGCTGGATCGCAGAGATGAACGGCGAAAATGCCGGCTGCGTCATGCTGGTCAAGGACGACCAGCCCGGCGTCGCCCGTCTTCGCCTTCTTCTCGTCGACCCGAAGGCGCGCGGGCTCGGGCTCGGCGCACGGCTGGTCGACGAATGCGTGCGATTCGCGCGCGGCGTCCGGTACACGAAGATAACGCTATGGACGCACAGCGTACTCGCGGCCGCACGTCACGTTTACGAGCATGCTGGCTTCACACTCACATCGAGCGAGCCCCGGCACGCGTGGGGCAAAGACGTGGTCGCGGAGTATTGGGATATGGATTTATAGTTTCTTCGCGGTGGCAAACGAACTAGACGGTCGCGCCCGCGAGCGCAGGCGGCAAAAGTGGATACCGGTTTTGCGTCCGACTGCGCTCGCTCTTCTATAATGAGCACGCAATCCGGGCGGCTGACCGGTTCCCACTCAGCCTGATTGCGTGCGTGCTTTGGGCCGCCGCAGATGCTCATCGAGCCGCGGCAAGATCTCCACGAAATTGCAAGGCCTGTAACGATAATCGAGCTGATGCACGAGGATTTCATCCCACGCATCCTTGCAGGCGCCGGGCGAGCCCGGCACGCAGAAGATGTAGGTCGCATTGGCAACGCCGGCGGTGGCGCGAGTCTGGATCGCCGAGGTGCCGATTTTCCGTTCGCTGACCAATAGAAACATGGTTGCGAAGGCGTCCATGCGTTTTTCGAACAACGGCTCAACAGCTTCAGGTGTCACGTCGCGGCCGGTAAATCCGGTGCCGCCAGTGGTAATGACGACGTCGATAAATTTGTCGGCGATCCAATCCTTCACACGTTGGCGGATCGCCTTGATCTCATCCTTGACGATCGCACGCTCGGCCACCACGTGACCGGCGGCACGAATACGCTCGATGAGGGTTGTTCCCGACTTGTCGTCGGCTGTTTCACGTGTATCGGATACGGTGAGAACCGCGATCTTCAGCGGCACGAATTGTCGGCTGTCATCGATGCCCGCCATTGAAGCGTTCCTTAAAGCGTGGCCGCCGAGAAGGTATCGCAGGACGATACTTTGCCCTCTTTCAGCCCGATCGTGAACCAGCGTTGCCGGTCCGCCGACGAACCGTGTGTAAATGCGTCAGGCACGACGTAACCCTGAGCTTGCTTCTGTAAACGGTCATCCCCGATCGCAGCTGCCGTCTGCAGGGCCGCTTCGACGTCACCCGGCTCGATCGATTTCCAGCGCTGATTCGAATGATTCGCCCAGACGCCGGCAAGACAGTCGGCCTGCAACTCAACGCGCACCTGGATGCGATTTGCTGCCGCCTTGCTGCCAGCCGCGCGCTGCGCGTTTTGCGCCTGCGGCAATATGCCAAGTAAATTTTGTACATGATGGCCGACTTCGTGCGCGATCACGTAAGCTTCGGCGAATTCGCATGCCTTGCCATTACAACCGCGGAAGCGGTCACGCATGTCACGGAAGAATGAGGTATCGAGGTAGATACGCCGGTCGGTGGGGCAGTAGAACGGCCCCATCGCCGCTTGTGCAAGACCGCATCCGCCCTGCAAAGCTCCTGAATACAATCGCAAGCGTGGCACGCTGTATTGCTTACCGCTGTTTTGGAAAATTTCGGTCCATGTATCTTCGGTGTTGCCGAGGACGGCGGCAACGAAATCGCCCATCTGATCCTTTGGCGTGCCAACGGGCCCGGACGGCTGCTGATAGGGCGCTTGGGAATGCCGGCCGCTGTTCACGAGTTCTGCGCCGCCGATCAGGATGCTCGGATCTATGCCGAGCGCCCATCCGATCAGGCCTAGAACGACTACGGTTCCAATGCCGAGTCCACCGCCCCCGACCGGGATACCAATTCCACCACCGTCGCCGCCGAAACCACCGGAGCTGCGGTCGTCTTCAACATTGTCGCTGCGACGGAAGTCATCCCAACGCATGACGAATTCCTCCTGAAATCGTTAGGACAATCATCGCCGAACTGCGCGCACACGTCCAACGCGGTTCAAACTTCGCTTCTCTGTCGCATCCCAGTCACAGCTCCTAAGCCCACGTTAATTAGGCAGAATTTGCCCAGTTACGAGGTGCGATCATAAACCGCTTTTTTACTTTGCGCGCCCAAGATGCAGGCCTGTCGGTTGTAGGTCCCGCGTCGCCGACCGCGTCACGTGAGTCAGAGTTCTGAGTCATGGTAGTGTCGCGTCGCGGGGCGCCCTCACGGGCGCCCCGTGGAGTTTCAGAGAGCCCACAACCACACCGCATTCTTGTCGGCGACTGCGTCGCCGGAATGGCGAAGTTGCCGGCTGCCTCCGTCGATCTCGTCTTCGCAGATCCGCCGTACAATCTTCAGCTCACGGGCGATCTGAAGCGACCGGATGATTCGCGCGTCGACGCGGTCGATGACAATTGGGACAAGTTTGCGAGCTTTTCGGCCTACGACGATTTCACGCGGCGCTGGCTCACCGCATGTCGGCGCGTGATGAAACCGGCTGGCACCATTTGGGTCATCGGCTCGTACCACAACATCTTTCGCGTCGGTACGATCATGCAGGATCTCGGCTTCTGGATCCTCAATGACGTGATCTGGCGGAAATCCAACCCGATGCCGAACTTTCGAGGCCGCCGTTTCACCAATGCACATGAAACGTTGATCTGGGCTTCGCGCGATCCTGACGCTCGCGGTTACACCTTCAATTACGAAGTCCTCAAAGCCGGCAACGAAGACATTCAAGTGCGGTCAGACTGGACGTTGGCGCTGTGCACCGGCGACGAGCGCCTGAAAGGCCGCAACGGCAAGAAGTTGCACCCGACACAGAAGCCCGAAGCATTGCTCGCGCGCGTACTGCTCTCGAGTTCGCGTCCCGACGATCTGGTCCTCGACCCGTTCTGCGGAACCGGTACGACTGGGGCGGTGGCGAAACGCCTCGGTCGCCGCTTTATCGGATGCGAGCAGGACGCAAAATACGCCAAAGCGGCCGACAAGCGCATCTCTACGACCAAGCCGCTTGAAGCGCCGGCACTCGCGCCGTTTGTATCCGCTCGCGAAGCTCCGCGCGTTCCGTTCTCAGCACTGATCGAACGAGGGCTGGTAATGCCCGGCGCCCGATTGGTTGACGCCAAGAAACGCCACAAGGCGCTGGTACGCGCAGACGGTGCGGTATCTCTCGGCGGGACGGTTGGCTCCATCCATCGCATTGGTGCGCTGGCGCAAGGCCTCGACGCCTGCAATGGCTGGACCTTCTGGCACGTCGAGACGCCGAAGGGGCTCACGTCGATCGACGCGTTTCGCGCGATCGTGCGCTCCGAAATGGCGGAAGCGGCGGAGTGAGCACGCAAACGACAACACGCGTCTGAGTTCAGCTCAGGTTTCGGCGGATATCACTTCGGCAAGAAGTTCCAGCGCACGTTTCGTGAAATCGTCCATATTCGCTCGCCGGTCAGCGCTACTTGTCTGTAATGTAATCGACCGCTCGATTGGGCCGGCGATGGCAATGCATGTGTGCCCCGCTGGATCGCCATAGCGATTACCGCTCGGCCCGCTCGCACCGGTTTCTCCCAGTCCCCAAGTCGCGCCATGTCGCTCGCGCACGCGCCGCGCAATCAACAATGAATAGGCCTCAGTCGCTGGCCTGATGCCGGCCATATCAGAATCGCCAATGCCGAGCAGGATCGCGCGTGCAGCTTTCGTATAGACCACCGCGCCACCGACAAAATAGGCGGACGCGCCGGGGATCGCCAGCAGAGCCGCGGCGATGAGACCGCCGGTCGAGGATTCCGCAATGGCAATAGTCTCGCCACGCGCGATCAAGCGCGCCGCTATTATTTCGGCAATGGGCAATAGTGTTTGCATGGATCAAGCCGCCACTTCGCGGCCGAGTTGGCAAAGCACGCGGAACACGCCGAGATCGGCCGCGGGAAACTCCTTCGCCATTTGCTCTCCGAGCAATTCGGCTTCCCGCTGGCGCAACGTATCGACCATCAACGCACCTTTGATTTTCTTGTCGCCCCCGCGCAGTTTTTCTTCCATCGATACCGGCATGCCGGCGGGATCGAGCGCGATCCAGATTTCGCCACTCGCCACGGCAGGATCTTGCAGTGCGAGGTCGAGCCGCCTCAGCAAACCCGACTCGTTCACCTCCGCGTTGAAGCGCACGGTGACGACGTAAGCTCCGCGAAATCCGCCACACCGGACGGTCCGGCGACACACGGTGCGATTCATGTTGATGAACACTTCAGACATGATCAACTTCGTCATCGGCGTCGGATTGTCGAGCCGTTCGAGATAAGGCTTCGACGTGAGGACATCAGGCGATTCGACCAGATAGAAATTGAAATAGCCGGCGCTTCCGGAAATAGCTTGATGCCGCCGGCCGAACAGAAAGCCAGGAACGGCGAGCCGTTCGAGCAGATGCTCGCCCTGGAACCACGCCTCGAATTCAGCCTCGCGCCCCGCACGGCAGTCGTTCCAGATCGCAAGGACTCCTGGACGTTTTTCGTCCGCCATCGTGGTCACCATTTACTTCGCTGCGACCACCATGATCTCGACCTTATAGTCGGGCGTGGCGAGTTTGGCTTCGACTGTGGCGCGCGCGGGCGTATTGCCCGGCGACACCCAAGCGTCCCACACCGCATTCATGTCAGCGAAATTCGCCATGTCGGTAATCCAGATGTTGGCCGACAGAAGTTTGGCCTTGTCGGTGCCGGCCTTGGCGAGGAAACCATCGATCTGCCTGACAATATCTTTAGTTTGGTCGCTGATACTTTTGCCCTTCGGATTGTCGGCGACGATCCCGGCGAGATAGACGGTATTGCCATGCACTACGACCTTGCTCATGCGCGGCCCGATGTCGTGACGTTGAATAGTCATTGTGTTCCTCGTTTGTGGTCGTTCAATCAGGTTTCAGTGCATGCGCCAATACCTTGCGCATGACGTTCGGCAGCGCTTCGCCGGGAAGATCGCCGACTTTAACCCATCGCGCGCGCGCTGGCGCCGCCGTCGTTCGCGGCACCTGGGTCGCAAAAACCGCAAGCTCAAGCGGGAAATGCGTGAACACATGCCGCACGACACCGGGGAGCCGCCGCCATTGTACTTTGGCCTGCAGTCGCGGCGCCGCGCGCCGCGCTTTGGTCTCGTCGAAATCATGTGCCCATTCGCTGCCCGGAACTTCCGTCATCGACGCGAGCAGGCCCTTGTCGGGACGCTTGCGCAGAAGCACGCGCCCATCCGCGCGGAGAGCGACGAATGCGCATCCGCGGCGCAATTTACCTTCGCGCTTCGGCGCCTTGCGGGGGAAAGTGTCCTGGTCGCCGCGCGCATACGCGACACATGCGCCATTCCAAGGACATAACGCGCACATCGGCCGTTTGGGCGAGCAGATCGTCGCCCCGAGATCCATTAAAGCTTGTGCGAAGTCGCCGGTGCGGCGCGCCGGGAGCAAGGACGTCGCAAGCGCTTTGATTGCGGG
>JBATYN010000155.1:0-3337 GCA_049674125.1 Pseudolabrys sp.
GTGGGTTTCGCCGCCGGGCAATTTATACGCCACGCTTTTGCTGACCGACTCATCTCCGGCAGAACTTGCACCACAGTTGTCATTCGTCGCAGCACTCGCCTTGCATGACGCGATCACGGAGTGCGCGCCGCAGCTTGGCCCCATGCTGAAAGTGAAGTGGCCGAACGACCTGATCGTGGGTGAAGCCAAGGCGGCGGGAATTCTGATCGAGGGAGAAAGCGATCCGGCCTTCTCGGTCGCAGTCGGCATTGGCGTCAACTGCGCTGCGCACCCGCACGATACGCGTTACCCCGCGACCGATCTCGTCGCCACCGGCGCGCTCGTCGTGCCTGACGCATTATTCGCCGCGCTGTCGTTAGCGATGGAGCGCCGTCTCGCGCAATGGAATAGGGGGCAAGGCTTTGCCTCAATCCGAAGCGACTGGCTCAAGCGCGCGGCCGGCCTTGGCGACACACTGCGCGTGCGGCTGCCCGAGCGGGAACTTTCGGGCCGCTTTCTGGGCCTCGATGACGCCGGCCGGCTTTTGCTGGCGCAGGACGGCAATGTCGTCCCGATCACCGCCGGCGAAGTCTTCGGTTTCGGTGGGCCATGACCAAATTGCGCCGCCACATACCCCACTCATTCCCGCGCAAGCGGGAATCCAGGGCTACAAGCTCAGTGTTTTGTTGCCCTGGGTCCCCGCTTTCGCGGGGACGAACGGGTGAGAGGAAGCAAACCTGATGGCGAGCCGGCAGCAAGATCTGGTGTTCGCGCCCCTTGGTGGCGTCGGCGAGATTGGCATGAACTTGTCGATCTACGGTGTCGGCGAGGAACGGCGGCGCAGCTGGCTCGCGGTCGACCTCGGCGTGTCGTTCGCGTCGGAAGAGCATCTGCCGGGGGTCGATCTGATCCTCCCTGACATCCGTTATCTGGTCGAGGAGCGCAAAAACCTCGCCGGTCTTGTGCTCACGCATGCGCATGAGGACCATTTCGGGGCGTTGATCGACCTGTGGCCGCGGCTGAAAGTGCCGATCTATGCCACCCCATTCACCGCAGCGCTTCTCGACGCAAAATGCGCGAACGAGCCCGGAGCGCCGAAAATTCCGGTGACCATCGTCGGGCTCGGCAGCCGGTTCAATGTCGGCCCCTTCGACATTGAACTCGTGACGATGGCGCATTCAATTCCCGAGTCGAATGCGCTCATCATCCGGACGCCCGGCGGCACGGTTCTCCACACCGGCGACTGGAAAATAGATCCGACGCCGGTTCTGGGTGACCGGACGGACGAGAAAAAACTGCGCGCGCTGGGCGAGGAGGGCTGTCTCGCGCTTGTGGGCGATTCCACGAATGCCGTGCGTGAGGGACGCTCGCCATCGGAAGCGGACGTCGCCAAAACGATTGTTGAACTTGTCAAAACCGCGCGCGGACGCGTGGCGGTGACGACCTTTGCATCCAATGTCGGGCGCTTGCGAACCGTTGCCAATGCCGCCAAGGCGGCCGATCGCGAGGTTGTCGTGATCGGGCGCGCCATGGAACGCGTCGTGCAGATCGCGCGCGAAACCGGTTACCTCGATGGCGTCCAGGAGTTTCGGCCGGCCGACGCTTATGGGTATTTGCCCCCAAACAAGGTGGTGGCGCTTTGCACGGGGAGCCAGGGCGAACCGCGAGCGGCGCTGTCGCGCATCGCGGAGGATCAACATCCGGAGGTCACGTTCTCGCACGGCGATCGGGTGATTTATTCCGCTCGCACCATTCCCGGCAACGAGAAGGCGGTTGGCCGCGTCATCAATCTGCTGATCGAGCAGGGCATCGAGGTGATTACCGATCGTACGCACCTGGTGCATGTGTCGGGGCATCCGCGCCGCGCCGAACTCGAGGAACTGATCGGCTGGGTCAAGCCGAAGGTGCTCATCCCGGTTCACGGCGAGGCGCTGCATCTGCACGAGCATGCCGCGCTCGCGCGCCGCTGCGGCGTGCCTGAGGTTCTGCAATGCCGCAATGGCGATCTGGTGCAGCTGGCACCGCAAGTCCGTCTCATCGACGAGGTTCCGGCCGGCCGTCTCTACAAGGACGGCAGGATCCTGGTCGAGGCAGACGCCCGAACCGTCGCCGATCGCAAGCGGCTGGGCTTTGCGGGCGCTGTTTCTGTTGCGATTGTCATGACCGAAAAAGGCGAGATGGTCGATGACCCGTCCCTCGATCTGATTGGCATCCCGGAGCGCGATCGTGAGGGAGGCTCCATGTACGATGCTGTGCACGACGCTTTGGTTGAAACCTTCGATTCACTGCCGCGCAACCGCAAGCGCGACCCCGATGCGGTTGCCGAAGCGTTGCGCCGCGCGGTGCGCGCGGCCATTGCCGAACGATGGGGCAAGAAGCCGATGTGCCATGTGCACGTCTTGACGGTATGATTCCAAAACACCCGTCATTCCGGGAACGCCCGACGGGTCAGACCGGAATGATGAAAAGTTTGCAAGTGCCTATGATGCCGGTACCAGTGTAAGGAAATGCCATGATCGGTCGTCTCAATCATGTGGCCATCGCGGTGCGCGACATCGCCAAGGCTTCAAAAGTTTATCGTGAAACATTGGGTGCCGAGGTTTCCGCAAAAGTGGCGCAGCCGGACCACGGCGTTTCCACCGTGTTCATCACCTTGCCGAATACCAAGATCGAATTGCTCGAGCCGCTGGGCGAGGGGTCGCCGATCGCCAAGTTCCTGGACAAAAACCCCGACGGCGGGATTCACCACCTCTGCTACGAGGTTCCTGACATCCGCGCGGCCCGCGACACCCTCAAAGGGCAAGGCGCGCGTGTGCTCGGCGACGGCGAACCGAAAATCGGGGCGCATGGCAAGCCGGTGCTGTTCCTTCACCCGAAAGATTTCTGCGGCACGCTGGTCGAGCTCGAGCAGGCATAAGGTCCAGGCAAAAGCTCAATGAGCATCAGCACGATCATCGCCATCTATTTTCTGGTCTGGTGGCTGACGCTGTTTGCTGTCCTGCCCTGGGGCGTTCGCAACCAGGAGGAAAGCGGGGAGATTGCGCCCGGCACCGATCCGGGGGCTCCGGCGATCCATCGTGTCTGGAGCAAGCTTGGCTGGACCACGCTGGTGGCCACGATCATTTTCGGAATTTTGTATGTGATCTATTCCCAGGGCCTCATCCCGTATGACTGGTTGATGGCCATTTCCGGCCCCGCGCGTCCCTAGGCCGCTCTAGCCTCATCCTGAGGAGCGGCCGCAGGCCGCGTCTCGAAGGATGGTGCCACCAATCTCGGGTTAACCCGAGATTGGCATATTGAATGCGCAAGTCGGCTAAAGCCGACCTGCGATGGTTCGAGTCGCGCTGCTTCGCAGCGC
>JBATYN010000156.1:0-2765 GCA_049674125.1 Pseudolabrys sp.
GCGGAGTGCTTCATGCGCACGCCTTGATCGCGAATTGACTGCGTCGGCTGAATGAATGTGCGACCGACATAATGATTACGGATGATGCCGAGTTCGTAAGGGATGCCCGATTCCTGCGCAAAGCCGATTGCGGCCGGCACGCCGGAGTCCGGCACTGGCACGATCACATCCGCCTTCGCCGGCGCTTCGCGGGCCAGTTCTGCGCCCATGGTTTTACGAACGTCGTAAACATTTCGGCCGCCGACAATCGAATCCGGCCGTGAAAAATAAACGTATTCGAATATGCAAGGCCGGGCCGCCATTGGCGGGAACGGCTTGTGGGACTGCGCGCCGTCCTCGTCGAAGATAACCACTTCGCCGTTTTCCACGTCGCGCACGTATTGTGCACCGATGATGTCGAGCGCGCAGGTCTCAGAAGCTAGGATCGGGCAGCCGTCGAGCTTGCCGATCACCAGCGGACGGATACCGAGCGGGTCGCGGGCGCCGACGAGTTTCTTGTTGGTAAGCCCGACGAATGCATAGGCGCCCTCGAGCTGGCGTAAGCCCTCGATGAAACGATCGATGAAACGGTTACGTCGCGCGCGCGCGACCAGATGCAGGATCACTTCGGTGTCGGTGGTCGATTGCATCATGGCGCCTTCATGGACGAGGTCGCGCCGTAGCTTGATGCCGTTGGTGAGATTGCCGTTGTGGCCGATGGCGAAGCCGCCGCCCTCAAGTTCGGCGAAGAGCGGCTGCACATTGCGCAGCACCGTCTCGCCGGTGGTCGAATAGCGCACGTGCCCGATCGCGGAATTGCCGGGCAGGCGATCGATCACCTCGCGTCTTGCAAATGCGTCTCCGACGAGACCGAGTCGGCGTTCGGAATGGAAGCGTTTGCCGTCGAACGACACGATGCCTGCTGCTTCCTGGCCACGGTGCTGGAGAGCGTGTAGACCGAGCGCGGTGATGGCTGCTGCATCAGGATGCCCAAAGATGCCGAACACGCCGCATTCCTCGCGCAGACGGTCGGCGTTGGGGTCGAACTCCGCATCGGCCGTGGGCGCCAGGTCCTGCGGGAGGTTGTCCATCGTTATCGCGTTCCGCTTGCCTTGGGTTGCGTCAACGGTAGTTCCGAACGCCGGTCAGGGGTGGTATCGGGTGTGTCCTGATCGTCCGGCTTCGGCTTCTTCAATCTCTTTAAGATGGTGCTTTCAGGGTCGTCCGGCAACATCGACATCAACCATTGTCCCGTATTTTGCAGCACCACTTTCGACTTGGCGGTGCGCACCCATTCCGGCTGACTCCGATCCGGAACAAGCCAGGCGAAGAACAGGAAGGCGACCACGACGATGACGAGCCCGCGACCGAGCCCAAAAAGGAAGCCGAGCGTGCGATCGAGTGCGCCGACCCGACTGTCGAGCACCATGTCTGAGACACGCGCGGTAATGATCGACACGATCAGGAGAGTGCCGAGGAATACGCCGCCGGCCGAAACGCCGCCCGCAACCATGTCGCTGTTGAAATACTGCTTCGCGATCGGGAGCAGGCGGCTATACGAATAGAGCGTGACCAATGCGGCGACACCCCAGGCGCCAATCGACAGGATTTCGCGCATGAAGCCGCGGATCATGGCCAGCAGGCCCGAAATCAACATGACCGCCAAAAGGATGATGTCGAGCAGCGTGATCGGCATCAGAGGCTCATACGTTCCGTAAGGTCCGGCGATCAAAAATGCGCTTAGCGGTCGGCCAGCGCGGCGAATCTGCCGCAGCCATAGCGGCTCCGGGCCAGGGCGGCAATGGCGACCTTAAGTACTTAATATTAAGCCTGTTTCTGCGCTAGCGGCCGTAAGCCAAATGGGCCGCTGAAGGGGTGCCGATGCGTCCCGTATATAGCGGGACGTCCCGGCCCCGTCACTGGTCTTGTCCACCGATTTTGGTAGAAGAACCCGCTTTACCTCGGGCGGCGATGTCAGCGACCAGATTTGCGAGATTTGCGACATCGCTCACCTTGAGCCCAGGTTCGTTCGCTTCGCCGCGTGCAGATTCCGGAACGACGGCGTGGTTGAAGCCAAGCTTTGCGGCTTCCTTGAGACGGGAGGCCGCCTGCGCAACAGGGCGCACCGCTCCTGATAGCGACACCTCACCGAAATAGACTGCGTCCGCCGGCAGTGGCGCACGCGCGAGCGAAGAAACAAGCGCGGCGGCAGCCGCGAGATCGGCCGCGGGCTCCTGGATGCGCATGCCACCGGCGACATTAAGGTAAACGTCATGGCCGCCGAGGCGCACACCGCAGTGTGCCTCCAGCACGGCAAGCACCATCGAAAGCCGGCTTGGATCCCAGCCAACCACAGCGCGCCGCGGTGTCCCAAGTGACGTCGGGGCGACCAGCGCCTGGATTTCTACCAGCAGGGGCCGCGTGCCTTCGATTCCAGCAAACACCGCGGTGCCAGGTTGGCCGAGATCGCGTTCCGATAAAAACAACTCCGAGGGATTGGCGACTTCGCGCAGGCCCGCGCCGGTCATCTCAAACACGCCAATCTCGTCGGTCGGGCCGAACCGGTTCTTCACCGCGCGCAGAATGCGGAACTGGTGGCCGCGGTCGCCCTCGAAATACAGCACGGCGTCGACCATGTGCTCCAGCACGCGAGGACCGGCGATGCCGCCCTCCTTGGTGACGTGGCCGACCAGGACGAGAGCGAAGTTGTTGGCCTTGGCGGCGCGGATCAGTTCGAAGGAGCACGCCCGCACCTGCGAAACGGTGCCCGGCGCGCGGTCGATGGC
>JBATYN010000157.1:0-1689 GCA_049674125.1 Pseudolabrys sp.
GCGTAATCGCGGCTGCCGAAAACGATCAGCGAGCCGACGCCGTCGACGCGCGTCAGAGCGTCCGTAATCTCGATGGTCGCATAGTTGGAAATGAACAGCGTATCGCGCGACTTATCCGGTGAATAAAGATGCACGACCATCATCAGGTCGGGTGAACTTTTTTGGACGGTCACACCGATGTTGCGCACGTCTACCGGAAGCCGAGGCTGAGCGATAGCAACGCGGTTTTGCACCTGCACCTGGGCGATATCGAGATTGGTGCCGATATCGAAGCTGACCGAAATCGTGAAGCGCCCGTCGCCGGTCGAATTCGACGACAAATAGATCATGTTCTCGACGCCGTTAATCTGCTGCTCGATCGGCGTCACCACGGTAGCGGCGACAACGTCGGCGCTGGCGCCGGGATACTGACCTGAAATGGTAATGGTCGGCGGCGCGATTTCCGGATATTGGGCCACCGGCAGCCGCGAGAATGCCACACCGCCGAGGATCACGAAAATGATCGAGACCACGGAGGCGAAAATCGGCCGGTCGATGAAGAAATGCGAAATACGCATGCGTTGACGCCGCTCTTATTTCGACTGTTGTGGCGGACCCCCGGCGGGTGCCGGTCCCGCGGGTTTCGCACCCTGCTCTTCCGGCCGCACTTTCTGACCAACCCGTGCCTGCATGAGCCCGCTCACGACAATACGGTCGTCGGGGCCGATGCCATCCTTGATCACGCGCAGATTGTCGGACGTCAGCTGGCCGAGCGTGACGTATTTCTGCCGCGCGGTATCCTGCGCGTCGATGACCACGACATATCTGCGCGATTGTTCAGTCGCGATGGCGGCATCAGGCACCAGCAGCGCCTCGTAAGGCGGCGATGCGGGCACGCGCACGCGCCCGAACATGCCTGGCGTGAATACCTCTTTCGGGTTTGCAAACACGGCGCGGCCACGGATCGTGCCGGTTGCGCGGTCAATGACGTTATCGACGAAATCCATGCGGCCTTCGTGGTCAAAGTCGTTTTCGTCGATCAGTTTAAGCGCCACTTGCACGCCGGCATTCCGGCTGGCCACGTCCTGGCCGCCCTGTTGCGCAAGCCGCTCATATCGCAGGTACGCCGCTTCATCGAATGTGAATTCGAAATAGATTGGATCGGTCGAAACAATGACCGCGAGCATCGTTGTATTGCCGCCTGTGCCGCCGGTGACGAGGTTGCCCGGAGACACGCGTCGATCGCCAATGCGCCCGTTCACCGGTGCCCGCAATTCGGTGAATTCGAGGTCGAGCTCGGCCTGGCGGACAGCGGCTTCGTTGCTGGACACCGAGGCCTTGGCATTGCGGAAGGCTTGGGCGCGTTGCTCGAATGTCTGGTCGGTGATTGTCTTGTCGCGGACGAGCGACTGGCCGCGCGTGTAGTCAGATTCGGTAAACGCCACATTGGATTGCGCCTGCACAAGGTTGGCGCGCGCCTGATCGAGCGTGTTCTGGAATGGGCGCTTGTCAACGGTGAACAGCAAGTCACCCTGCTTGACGAGTTGCCCGTCTTTGAAATGCAATTTGTCGAGATAGCCTGAAACGCGCGCGCGGACCTCGACCAGATTTATGGCAGTGAAACGGCCGACATATTCGTCGTAATCGAAAACGGTCCGCTTGACCGGCGTTGCCACGGTCACCGCAGGCGGCGGCGGACCACCTTGCGGC
>JBATYN010000158.1:0-3168 GCA_049674125.1 Pseudolabrys sp.
GGATGGACCGACCAGATCAACGAGCTTCTTGAGGCCGTCAAATCGGTAGCCGAGACCGAGCTTTGCGGCCGGCACGGCAAACTTTGAACCTTCAGTGCAAATGCGCATATCGCAGCACAAAGCCAGCCCAACGCCGCCGCCGATACAATACCCGCGGATCATGGCGATGGTTGGCTTCGGAAACGTGTAGAAGGCGTTGTTTGCGTGATCGACCGCAGCGTTATAGCGGTCGACGCCTTCCTGCGTAGAGCGTTCCTTCTCGAACTTGGATATATCGGCGCCAGATATGAAGGCCTTGCCGCCGGCGCCAGTGACAACGACAACGCGAATGTTCTTGTCGTTCTTGAAATCCTCGAGAAAGCCCGATGCCGCTTCCCACATTTCAAGTGAGACGGCGTTGTGGCGTTCCGGGTTGTTGAAGGTCAGGTAGCCGACCTTGCCTTCCTTGCGCGACAGCATCTTGTCGGTTTGCGACATTCCCTGCACTCCTTAAACCGCCTTGGCTGCCCGCAGCTCGGCGATATCTTTATCGGCGAAACCGAATTCCTTGAGCACCTCGTCGGTGTGCTGGCCCTGTTCCGGTGGCGTCGCCACGATCTTACTTGGCGTGCGAGATAGCTTCACCGGCTGACCGACGAAAACTTGTTCACTTCCATCCGGACGCCGGGCGCTCTGAGCGATGCCGATGTGCTTGACCTGCTCATCCGCGAACATTTGATCGACGGAATAGATCGGTCCACACGGCACCCCGGCCTTGTTGAAGATGTCGATCCATTCCGCACTCGGCTTGCCGACGGTTTTGGCTTCGATCGCCGCGTTGAGCGTATCTCGATTCTTTGAACGTAGCGCACCATTTTTGTAGTCAGGATGATTGATGAGCTCGGGCGCGGCGATGGACTCGCAGGTACGCTCCCACATCTTCTGGCCCGTGGAAGCAATATTGATATGGCCGTCTTTGGTCTTGAACACGCCGGTTGGGATGCTGGTTGGATGATTATTGCCGGCCTGTTTTGGGACGTCATGGTCCTGCAGCCAGCGCGCCGCCTGGAAATCGAGCATGAAGATCTGCGCCTGCAACAGCGAGGTGTTTACCCACTGGCCCTCGCCGGATACTTCACGTTCCAGCAGCGCAACCATAATGCCCAACGCACAGAAAAGGCCGGCTGAAAGATCGGCGATCGGAATGCCGACGCGCACCGGCCCTTGCCCGGGTAGCCCGGTGATCGACATCAGACCGCCCATGCCTTGCGCGATCTGGTCGAAGCCCGGCCTGCCGCGATAGGGGCCGTCCTGTCCGAAGCCTGAAATGCTGGCGAGAATAATGCGCTTGTTGACCTTGCGTAACGACTCATAGTCGATGCCGAGTCGATCTTTTACATCGGGACGAAAATTCTCCACCACGACATCGGCCTTCTCGACCATGCGTTTGAATGCCGCAAGGCCCTGCGGCGATTTCAAGTCGAGGGTCATGCTTCGCTTATTGCGATGCAGATTCTGGAAGTCCGAGCCATTGCGCGGGCCGCCGGGCCCCTCGCCTTTTTCCAGATGCGGCGGCGTTTCAATCTTGATGACATTGGCGCCCCAATCGCCGAGCTGGCGCACACACGTCGGACCCGAGCGGACGCGGGTGAGATCGAGCACGGTAAAGCGGGAAAGGGCCTGGGAGGCCCTGGGAAACGTCATTTCGAAGGCTCCGAACTGTCTAATTCGCCCCAGAACTGGATTTTCGGGGCCGACATTCCCCGATCTCCCATGCGTTGTCCATCGGGCGCAAGGGCACGCCTGCAACCACTTTATTCATCATTCAGCGGAATAAGGGGGTGACGATGCCTTGAAAAGGACATCGCAGGCTGTCATATGATCGCCAGCGGATGAAAGACCCGGTCTCGGGTTTGCGGGCTGCGTGCACGAAACTCTATAAAACGAATTTCGCCCCGCCTCCTCCGTTTCTCCAACGAACCGACAACCCTGGCCACGCGGGATGTCTTTAAGAACCCTGCGATTCCGCCGGCTGCAAAAGGCAGTACGGCCGCTTCGCCGTATAAGAAAGAGACTCTTTGACTTCATTTAACGAGTTCGGCCTCGCAGAGCCGATCCTTCGCGCCCTCGCCGAAGAGAAATACGTCACTCCCACTCCCGTTCAAGATCAAACCATTCCGATTGCCGTCCAAGGCCGTGATGTCATTGGCATCGCGCAGACCGGAACCGGCAAGACCGCAGCCTTTGCGCTGCCGATCCTGAACCACCTCTTCAAGAAGCGTCAGCGTCCTGCGCAGAAATCTTGCCGCGTGCTGGTGCTTTCGCCGACGCGCGAGTTGTCCAGCCAGATCGCCGATAGCTTCCGCGCTTATGGCCGGTACCTTCGTCCGCTCGAGATAGCGCTGGCGATCGGAGGTGTGCCGATCAACCGGCAGATCCGTGCCCTCGCGCGCGGCGCTGAGGTGTTGGTCGCAACGCCGGGTCGCCTGCTTGATTTGGTTCACCAGCGCGCGCTGCGCCTCGACCAGATCGAAGTGCTGGTACTGGACGAAGCCGATCGCATGCTCGATATGGGCTTCATCCATGACATCAAGAAAATCGTCGCCATGCTTCCGAAAGCGCGGCAAACGCTGTTCTTTTCGGCGACCATGCCCCAGGAAATCACGCGGCTCGCCGATGCGATGCTGCGAGATCCCGCTCGCGTGGCGGTGACGCCGCAAGCTTCGACCGTCGACCGTATCGAACAACGTGTGATCCTCACCGAGAAGGCTTCAAAACCGTCTTTGCTGGTCGAGGTCCTCAAGACCGAAAAGACCAATCGGGTATTGGTGTTCACCCGCACCAAACACGGCGCCGACAAAGTCGTTCGCGGCTTGCAAAAAGCCGGCCACGCCGCCGAAGCAATCCACGGCAACAAGTCGCAAAGTCAGCGCGAGCGCGTGCTCGCCGCATTCCGTGACGGCAAGCTGCGCACACTCATTGCGACAGACATTGCCGCCCGCGGCATTGACGTCGATGGCGTAAGTCACGTCGTCAACTACGACCTGCCGAATATCCCCGAGAGCTACGTTCACCGTATCGGCCGCACCGCACGTGCGGGCGCCGAGGGCGTGGCAATCTCATTTTGCGACCACGAGGAGCGCGCCTACCTTCGTGATACTGAACGGCTGATCCGCATGACGATTCCGG
>JBATYN010000159.1:0-3723 GCA_049674125.1 Pseudolabrys sp.
ACAGTGCAGTCCTCATGAAAGGCGCCGTAGCTGCGGAAACTGTTTAGGTAGAGCTTGAACGACTTTGACTCGACCAAATATCTCGCCGGGACATAGTCGATCACCAAATGCGCAAAGTCGGGTTGGCCCGTTATCGGGCAAAGCGTGGTAAACTCCGGTGCGGTGAAACGCGCGACATAAATCGTGTCCGCGTGGGGATTTGGCACGCGATCGAGGACCGCCTTGTCCGGCGATACGGGGATTGGGCTCCTGCGCCCCAACTGCAATCGTTTCTTGACCATACCCCTTTATCCCATGATTTGTACCCATTGGATGCCCGGTTCGTGCGGGGCATGACAAGGGGGTTGTCCATCCTGTAGAAGCCCCGCATCACAAGTCCGGATCCAGCCATGACCGCCATTACCGATATCATTGGCCGCGAAATCCTCGACAGCCGCGGCAATCCGACTGTTGAGGTCGACGTGATTTTGGAGGACGGCTCAAAGGGCCGTGCGGCGGTTCCCTCCGGTGCCTCCACGGGCGCGCACGAAGCGATCGAATCGCGCGACGGCGACAAGGGGCGATATGGCGGAAAGGGTGTCCGCGAAGCCGTCGATGCGGTCAATGGCGAGATTTTCGACGCACTTGGTGGAATGGACGCCGAAGCGCAGCCAAAGATCGATGAGACCCTGATTACGCTCGACGGCACCGCAAACAAGGGCAGATTGGGCGCAAACGCCATTCTCGGTGTGTCGCTTGCGGTCGCCAAAGCGGCCGCTGCTGCCAACAAGGCTCCGCTTTATCGTTATGTCGGCGGCACCGCCGCGCGCGTACTCCCGGTCCCCATGATGAATATCGTGAATGGCGGCGCGCATGCGGACAACCCGATTGATTTTCAGGAATTCATGGTCATGCCGGTGGGCGTGCCGAGTTTTGCCGAAGCGATGCGCGCGGGTTCGGAAATCTTCCACACGCTGAAAGCGCAGCTCAAAGCCGCAAACCTGAACACCAATGTTGGCGATGAGGGCGGGTTCGCCCCAAATTTGAAGTCTGCTGAAGCGGCCCTCGATTTCGTCATGCAGGCGATCACGAAGGCAGGCTACAAGCCCGGCGGCGATGTGATGCTTGCGCTCGATTGCGCCGCGACTGAATTCTTCAAAGATGGTGCCTACGTCTATGAAGGGGAAGGCAAGAAGCGATCGAAGCAAGAACAGGCGAAATACCTTGCCGATCTGATCGCGCGCTATCCGATCGTTTCGATCGAAGACGGGATGTCGGAAGACGACTGGGAGGGTTGGAAAATTCTCACTGATATGGTTGGAGCAAAATGCCAATTAGTCGGCGACGATTTGTTTGTTACAAATGTCACGCGCCTTACTAAAGGAATCAAAGAGGGCATCGCCAATTCGATCCTGATCAAGGTCAATCAAATTGGCACGTTGACCGAGACACTTGCCGCGGTCGAAATGGCACATAAGTCGGGCTATACGGCAGTAATGTCACATCGATCCGGTGAAACCGAGGATTCGACAATCTCCGATCTGGCGGTCGCAACGAATTGCGGGCAGATCAAGACCGGTTCACTCGCCCGCTCTGATCGTACTGCTAAATATAATCAGTTGTTGCGTATTGAGGAGGAACTCGGCCCGCAAGCAAAATATGCCGGACGCGATGCGCTAAAATCGCGGCGTTAGCGGTGTTGAAATAGCCATCTTGCATTTGCCTACGAATTTGCAGCAAATTGCGCCGGAAAAACTGAACGTGAGAAGTTGCTATGGACCAGACAACAACCGTGTCCACCCACGATCGCCGCCGCGCGTCCGACCGTCTTGCAAGCTCCGTCGTGCAGTCGATCGAATCCGCTCGTGCGGTCGAGAAACCATTTTTCCATCTCGAGTTCGACCGGGTGTTTCCGGATGATACCTATGCGCAGATTTTGGCGTTGATGCCGAAATCCACCGACTATCGTCCGATGCATGGCCGCAGTAAGGGGCAAGATCTCGACGACGGCACGCACACACGTGTGAAAATCGATCTGTTCCCCGAATATATCCGCAATCTTCCGCCGGAGAAGCGGGCACTCTGGGATGTTGTTGGACGCGCTCTCTGCTCCGAGCCCGTCAAGCAAGCCTTCATTCAGCGGCTTGCGCCTGGGCTGTCAAAGCGCTTTGGCGAGAATTTTACCAAGGTCGGCATGTATCCAATCCCGATCCTCACCCGCGACATTCCCGGCTATTTGATAACGCCGCACACCGACACGCGCTGGAAGGGGATCACCGTCCAGCTTTATTTGCCGAAGGACGATGCCAACACGGACATCGGCACCATCTTCCACGAGAAGCTTCCCGATGGGTCATTGCCGAAAAAGACGCAGATGCGATTTGCGCCCAACACCGGCTATGCCTTTGCGGTTGGCAATGACACCTGGCACTCGGCTGACCCGGTGCATAACCGCGTGAAGACGCGCGATTCGATCCTGTTGACCTATTTCGTCGACCAGGGTCTGCTGAAAATTCTGCGCAATCGTGGCAAGCGGCTTGGAAACTTCGTTCTCAACGAGTTTCGGTACCGGATTTAGCGGGTCATTAAAGACGCTTTAACGGGCTTGCCGCATTGTCACGGACCATGGTCTCCCATCGGCACCGCCGCACCATCCTGACTGTGCTCGGCCTCTATGTCTTCGCCGCGTTGTTCATCGGCTATTTCGGCATGCATGCCTTCAGCGGCGATCGTGGACTTCGTGCGCAGCAGGACCTCGAACAACAGCTGACGGCGATGAAGGGCGAGCTGGCCGGGCTCAAAGCCGAACGGGCACATTGGGAGCGCAAGGTTTCGCTGCTCCGCGCCGACCGTATCGATCCGGATATGCTGGACGAGCGCGCCCGAGCCCTGGTCGGGTATATCGACCCGCACGATCTGGTCCTGCTGGTGCGGCCACACTAGCGACCGCTTTCGCTCCAAGACGTTATCCACCATTCGGCTTGAAATTTTCGGCCAATTTCACCGTCTTTTGCGCAATTTCGCGCGGCGGCCTCGCGCTTCCGCCGCGGGGCGATTTAAGCTATGGGGGGTTTGGAAGCCCACCGACGCCCCGTCACAATTGCCGGACGCTTTCGCAGGGAGTGCCAATGGCGGTCGCCCAAAAAATTCCGAGCGCCGACGCCAAAATCGTCGCCGATTTCAGCAAGGAACAGGAACTTTCAGCCTATCGAACCATGCTGACCATCCGCCGCTTCGAGGAGAAGGCTGGGCAGATGTACGGCATGGGGCTGATTGGCGGTTTCTGTCACCTCTATATTGGCCAGGAAGCCGTCGTCGTCGGCATGCAGATGGCGCTTCATGCGGACGATCAGGTGATAACCGGGTATCGCGATCACGGCCACATGATCGCGACGGGCATGGACCCGAAAGGCGTCATGGCTGAACTCACGGGCCGCGCTCACGGCTATTCCAAGGGCAAGGGTGGCTCCATGCACATGTTCAGTGTGGAGAAGGGCTTTTACGGCGGACACGGCATCGTCGGCGCGCAGGTGCCGCTCGGCACCGGCCTTGCGTTCGCGAACCACTATCGCGGTAACACGAGCATCACCCTGACTTATTTCGGCGACGGTGCGGCCAACCAGGGTCAGGTTTACGAGAGCTTCAACATGGCCGAGCTCTGGAAGTTACCGGTGGTATATGTGATCGAGAACAATCGCTACGCCATGGGAACTGCGATCACCCGCTCATCGGCCGAGGTGAACC
>JBATYN010000160.1:0-2848 GCA_049674125.1 Pseudolabrys sp.
TTGGCACAAAGCGGACATTGGCTTGTGCTCCGCACATTTCCGCTTTGGCCCACAGCGATCATCAACCGCTTCAGTCGGGTATTCAACTCTGCTCAGGAGCTGCTTTTATGACCGGCGCCGCCGTTCTCTATCTCCGCGGCTTCAGCGTGATAACGGGCGGCCTCGGCGCGGAGATTTTCGGAGGTTGCGCGGTCGCCCACCTGCCGTGCCATTTCCAAACAAAGCACAGCCTGAGCACGCAGATACCGCGCATCGCGCATCGGGGTACTCCACTCATCTTGTCGCTATTCGGTGCGCTCGGGCGAGCTAGTTGAAACTCAACCGCAGGTTTTTGGTGCGGGCGCCGGTTACATCGTCCCGGCATCCTTTGGGCGCATACCAAGCGAACGGCAAACCTTGTGTAAGGTTCCGTACATAATGAGCCGTTTGCTAATTAATTGCTAGCCCGAAAGGAGCCGTTTGTAGTGGCCCTTGACCGTGCCGTAGCACTCGCAGGCGCGTTTTTCTAATCCCTTGACGTCCAGCAATCGCACACGGCCGCGACTATATTTGATCAAACCCGCCTTTTGCAGCGGGCTCGCGACTATCGACACGCTTGGGCGCCGCACGCTCAACATCTGGGCGAGAAATTCCTGCGTCAGCATCAGGTCGTCGTTGCCAGCGAGATCGCGCATAAACAGCAGCCAGCGGCACATGCGGGCCTCGACCGAGTGACTGGCGTTACACGCCGCCGATTGCTGCGACTGCGCGAACAATACCTGCTCATGCCGGATGAGGAGCGAGCGGAACGGCTCGAATTCGTTAGCCAATCGGCGGAACCGGTTGACCTCGATGGTGCCCGCACTTCCGGCAGACTGTACGATGCCCTTATTGAGAGACACCTTGCCGTCGAGGGCCGGGGCCGCGTTGAAGACCCCGTCGCGGCCTACCATCGCCGTCTCGATCATTGCCCCGACGTCTAGTTCGACCACAAGTGAGATGACACCGGAATAGGGAAAGTAGACCTGCCGAATAGGGCTGCCAGCTTCGGCAACCACTTCGCCAAATTTCAATTCCACGATCTTCAGATGCGGTGAAATTGCTGAAAAGGCATTTGCCGGGAGCGAATCTAGCAAGCGATTGGGGGATTTGGACATGACACGTCTCCTGCCTTTTAGGCGGGAGCGCGGAAGCGTCTCTCAGCCACTGACGCCAAAGGTCAAATCAGTGATGTCACATATATAAGCGCTCGTATGTTCGTTTCCTAACGCAAAGGGCAGCGTCAGCGAATACTTCGCTAATGCTCGACAGACCGGTGGGATTGCATGACCCACGACCGACCTATGTATATTTGACTGAAGCCTCTCGACTACCGCTCGACGGGCTTATCTCCGCACTATTACGGCTTCCGTCCGGGTGTCGTAGATTATCGGGATGGGGCGAAGATTGGGTTTTTGGGTCTTAGTTATTTTGGCGGTCGCGGTTTGGGTTACTGCCGTCTATCTTGTTTTCGATAATTCAGGATCACTGGTGATAACGCCGCTTGGCAAATAGGCGATGTTGGCCCAAAGCGAACATGGCGTTTTGCACTGCGAAATGTTCGGTAGCGAACACTTACTCAATTTACCGCACTGACGGTCTTTCTGGCTTTCGCGGATTGAATGCTGCTTGAGACCTTCGCGGATTGACTCGTGCACTTCGTCCGACGTCGAATGCCAACATCATCGACAACGGCACTATGCCAGGCGTCGGTGGCTAAGAATAACACGCTGGGAGGCGATCATGCCGCAACCTCGTAAATTTCGTCTGCCAAAGCCGCCGATTGGCCAACGCCGCTGCCCCGCATGTGGGCTGCCAATGTTTCTTGTTTGTATTGAGCCGACTAACGACGCCGGGCAAGACGCACGTACGTTTGAATGCAGCAAATGCGCTTATGCGGAAACGGTGATCGTTAAGTTCCGCTAGCAACCAGCGTCGGGGGGCTCTTATGGCCATCTACAAGCTAATCGCCAACGGTTCGTTCGGGCCCGACGAAATTGAGGCCATGAGCGCTGCTTATGAAAGCGCGCTGGTCAATCTCGGCATCGTCAATCGCGACGACCCGATAACTGAGCTAATTGCAAAAGCGATCGTCAATGCCGTGGCGACGGGTGAACGCGATCCCCAATCAATCGAGCAACGTGCGATCAATGCGCTGGGCGTTCGCAGGACCGATGCCGCGTAGTTGTCATCAAGAGTGCCGGTCAGGATAGTTTCCCTTATGTCCGCTTTTGGCACTTAGCAGACATCGCCTAGTGCACCGCACACGTCCGCTTTCGGGGGTAAAGCGGACATTCAGATTTAGCGGCGCATTGTCCACTAGTGACCCAAAGCGGACATTTTGGTGGGACACTGAGCTAAAATCCTGTGGTACTTCATGGGACGGTTCGCGAGCGTGGGACCCGGTAAATCGTTGATCTGACTAAATCGGTGAAGCCCTCCATATCGTTGTAACCCTTCACCCGGCGCGCTTCGCGCGTCGACTTCGACCCGTTACAAATACGGAATTCGGGTAAACCCGAATGAGCGCGCGGCTGATTTTGTTTCCTAGTGACGCGGATGAGATCGATGATCACTCGCCGTGAAATTTTTCAGGTCGGCGTCGCCGCTGCGGCAGTTGCAGCCCGGGGCGGCGCGTTTACACGGGCCGTTGCGCAGCAAAGGCTGACCGAAGCGGAACTGCTCAAATTCGACGCGCTGGGCAATGTGACGCTGTTGCACGTGGCTGATATCCACGGCCAGCTGATGCCGGTTTATTTTCGCGAACCCTCGCTCAATCTCGGCGTGGGAGACGCGCGCGGGCGGCCACCGCATCTGACCGGCGCGGCCT
>JBATYN010000161.1:0-1796 GCA_049674125.1 Pseudolabrys sp.
GGCCGCGAGCGACGCGAACGCCCAGGCCATCACACTCGACACCATCAGTGTTCAGGGCGATTCCGGCCGAATGGACGGCTCCCTCGCACCCAGTCCTTCGGTCGCGACCAAAACCAACACTCTGCTGCTCAACATTCCGCAGTCGATCACCGTCGTGACAAAGGACTTCATGAGAGACCAGGGTTTCCCCGGGCTCACCGACATCACACGCTACGTGCCAGGTGTGGCCGTGCATCAAGGCGAAGGCAACCGCGACGAGCTCATTATTCGCGGAGTCGATTCAAGCGCGAACTTCTTCGTCAACGGGTTCCGCGACGATGTCCAATATTTCCGCGATCTCTACAACGCACAGAGCATCGAGATACTAAAAGGGCCAAGCGCGCTGACGTTCGGTCGCGGCGCCGGTGGCGGCCTCCTCAACCGCACGCTTAAGGAAGCCGATGGCACAAGGATCTACGAGGTGACGGCACAGACCGGATCCTACTGGGATCGGCGCGTCACACTTGATGCGGGCCAGGCCGTCACCGAGAATTTCGCCGCGCGTCTCAATATGATGTACGAAAAAAGCAATACGTTCCGCGATTTCGGCAAGCTCGAGCGCTACGGCATCAATCCTACAGCAACTTTCAAGGTTGATGACGCCACCAAAATCAAGCTCAGCTACGAATATTATCACGACCAGCGCACTGCCGACCGTGGCAACCCCTCTCAGGGGCTTAGCGCCGTAGCGCCGTCATCGACCCGTTTCAATCCGGCCGCGCCATTCGCACCGAACGGAGACCTGACCGCATTTTTCGGTAGTCCGGATCTCAATGTCGCACGGGCCAACATGCAGCAGACGATGGCCTTCATCGACCACGATTTCGGAAATGGCTTCACGGTGAAGAACTCGACGATGTTCGCCGATTATCAAAAATTTTATCAGAACGTCTATCCCGGCAATGGCCCGCTGTCAGGAGCGGTAAACCCTGCCGACACCTCGTTCAATCTCGCGGCTTATAACCACACGACCGACCGCGACAATCTCTTCAATCAGACCGACTTCTTCTATAAAGCCTTCACCGGTCCGTTTTTCCATAACATTGCGTTCGGAACGGAGTTTGGCCGACAGTCCGGCATCGATGTCCGCAATACCGGACTCTTTCCAAACGGAACAATACGATTGTAGGCAACCCGTTTGATCCGACCTACTTCGGGCCCGTCGCCTTCATCCATCAGTACGCGGGAGCCTTTTCGCCTGGCGTCACCACGCCTGACTCCAACAGCAAATATCTGCTCTACACCACGTCGGCCTATGCGCGGGATACGATCGAAATCGCGCGCTGGCTGCAGTTGATCGGAGGCGCCCGCTTTGATCGCTTCGACCAATCGGCGCTGGACATGAATACGAACACGAAACGTACACTGATCAACAACAAGGTGTCGCCGCAGGCCGCTGTGATCGTCAAGCCGGTCGAAAATCTGTCGATCTATGGCGCCTACAGCATCTCCTATCTGCCGGCATCCGGCGACCAGTTCAGTGCGTTGAATAACGGGTCTGTTATCCTCGCGCCGCAAAAATTCGAGAACAAGGAGCTCGGCGTCAAATGGGATATCCAGCCAAGGCTGCAATACACCGCAGCCATATACGACCTCAAACGGACGAATGTCCCGCTGCCTGACCCAAACAATGCCGGCTTTTTTATCCTGTCGGGCAGCAACAGAATTCGCGGCTTCGAAACCACCCTTAACGGCTATGTGACCGACGCCTGGCAGTCGTCGCTTGGCTACGCCTACACCAACGCACGGGTGACAAG
>JBATYN010000162.1:0-4876 GCA_049674125.1 Pseudolabrys sp.
CTGGATTCCCGCTTGCGCGGGAATGACCTGAAGTGGGTTCAGGATTGGCCAAGGCCGGGCTACTGACCGCTGCCTGGCGACCACGCCTTGTAGTCGCCGGTTGCTTTGGGACGGCGGCCGGCAGCGAGCGTCGAACCCGGCGGCCGCAATGCGCCCGGCGTGCCCGTCATATTTGGCCGGTGCGGCTTTTGCCAGGCGCGCGGCTTGTAATTTTCCTCAGTCGGGGGCGTGTCGACGGTGTGGTGCAACCAGCCGTGCCAGGACGGCGGTACACTCGAGGCTTCCGTATACCCGTTGTAGATCACCCAGCGCCGCTCGAAGCCGAGCGTCTTGTCGATCTTGCCACCTTTGGTGCGGTAGTAGCGGTTGCCGAATTCGTCGTCGCCGACAACTTCGCCATACATCCAGGTCCAGAATTGGGTCCCGAACGTCTGTGAATTCCACCAGGTGAAGAGCTTGAGCAGGAAACTTTTCATCGCTGCCGTGCATTGAAAACGATTGGAGCGCGGGCGTTTTGCCACCTCACCGCCGCATTGTCCAGCGGCGGGAAAACGGCGCCGATTATCGAAGGCCATATTCGCCGCTTGTTTCATGGATGATATTAAAGCCGCATGGATTCGCTCAGAGCCGCGCTGACCTGGATCAAGGACCTTCTCGAGTGGCTGCCTGATCCGGTCGTCGCATTGGTGATCCTCGCGATCGCGGTGCTCGTTGCACTCGCATTGCACCAATGGGCGCGCAGACTGGTGCGCAAGGCGCTCGCAGGGCGATACCCCTACCTCCTTTCGACCTTTACGCAGACGCGCGACATTACCCGGCTTGCGCTGCTGATTCTGGCGGTGATCATCGCTATTCCGGTCGCGCCGTTGCCGCGCGAGACCGCGGCACTGCTCACGCGATTGATGGCGGTGGCGGTAATCGGCCTGGTTGGCTGGGGCCTGATCATCTCACTCCACATCGCCGCCGATCTCTACCTGCGGCGTTTCCGCCTCGACATCGACGACAATCTGCTGGCGCGCAAACACAACACCCAGGTGCGCGTCCTCTCACGCACCATCGACGTGCTGCTGGTGATGCTCACACTCGGCGCTGCGCTGATGACGATCCCCGCGGTGCGCCAATACGGCATCAGCCTGTTTGCGTCCGCCGGCGTTGCCGGCATCATCGCGGGCCTCGCCGCGCGGCCGGTGCTGAGCAACCTGATGGCGGGTGTGCAGCTCGCGATGACGCAGCCGATCCGCCTTTTCGATGCGGTCGTCGTGGAGAACGAGCACGGCACGATCGAGGAAATCACCTCGACTTATGTGGTCGTGAAGCTGTGGGACTGGCGGCGCATGATCGTGCCGCTCACTTATTTTATCGAAAAACCGTTTCAGAACTGGACGCGCGACGCCTCGGCACTCATCGGCACCGTCATGATTTATGTCGACTATCGTGCGCCGGTCGGAACCATCCGGGAGAAATTCCTCGAGATCCTCAAACTGTCGGACAAATGGGATGAAATGGTTGCCAGCGTGCAGGTCACCGACCTCAAGGAAGGCACTATGGAGCTGCGTTGCCTGATGAGTGCCCGGTCCGGCGCGCAGACCTTCGATCTGCGCTGTGAGGTGCGTGAGAAGCTCATCGATTTTCTGCAAAAGGAGCATCCGGAAGCGCTCCCGCGTTCGCGGCAGATCAGCTTCGAAGGCAGCGAACAGTCCGAAGAAAAGCCCGATGATGCGGCCCCATCACGAGCAACAACCCGCAAGCGGGCGACCCGGCAAAAGCGCTAGGCGCAAAATCCAAGCAAAATCCAAGCAAAACCTATGTTGCAGTGCATGTTGCCTTCCGGCCCCGCCCGCGCCTATCGTGCCTAGGAATTCATCAGCGCGGGTGTCGAGTCGCATAAGCTTTGGCCCGGACGCGCTGAAATTCGAATGACAGTGCCGGTAAAAAAGGCGGACACCATTCGGGTCCGCCTTTTTTCTTGCGTGGTTCGAGACGCGCCCTTCGGGCGCTCCTCACCATGAGGCCCAAAGGGCCGCGGAGTAAGGCTCGTCGATGAGGGCCAATGGGCAGCGGAGTGATGCGATGCAGCGCTGATCCGACCTCATCCTGAGGAGCCGCGCGCAGCGCGGCGTCTCGAAGGATGGGGGCACCAGCCAGTTTCCATGGTTCGAGACGCACCCTTCGGGCGCTCCTCACCATGAGGGCCAAAGGGTTGCTTCGCTCACGCTGCGCAACATCGGGGACACGCCAAGCGTGGCGCGGGGCCAACGCCCCGAATTCACAGGCGTGCGTTACGCGAAAACGCCACATGTCACTCCGCGCGTGCGCCGTAAGGCACTGACCTCGTTTCGAGAATCAGAGACTCCGCCTTGGCGCTCGCCGGATTTTTCCCGTGCTTTTCCCCGGTTCCAGTTGTGGCCGGTTGGGTGGCGTTTGCGCGCGGAAGTCCTATTTTTCCGTCATTTTTCTGTCACGGGCGGAGGCATAAAAACCTACCTCCCCGACCTGAGAAAAAAACTTTTCGCGCGCCCCGGAAGGCCCATACTGCCAGTGTTCTTGCGGTCGTTGTCCCCGCAGTTCACCGGCAGGACACAAGATTTAGTGTTTGATTCAGATTTGATGTCTATCTCTTGTTGACGCGTACAGAGAGTCCTCTTAGCTTTGGTGTGTTCGGTGGCGTTGAGTTTCAGGTTCCCTCCGGACCCTCAGAACGACTTTTCAGTCGGCGAGCTCAACCCACGCCCGATCCATGGCGTTTTGGGACAGGGGATTGCTGTGTGCCTGGGGCAAAAAACCCCGGAGCGTACCGGTGCCAGATCAGAGCGCCGGACCTAGATGAGGTGGGTGGGTGAGTTCGAACGGCGGCGGACAGGAACAGGTCCGGCTTAGACAAAAGGGCGATGGTCAATCGCCCGGAAATTTGGGGCTAGAGACACATGCGAATTGAACGGCGCTATACCAAGGATGGACAATCGGCCTACGCAGGCATCGATTTTCGGCTCACCACCAGCGAAATCCGTAACCCGGATGGCTCGGTGGTGTTCAAGCTCGACAATGTCGAGGTGCCGGATTTCTGGTCGCAGGTCGCCTCCGATGTGCTGGCGCAGAAATATTTCCGCAAAGCCGGCGTGCCCGCCCGCCTGAAGAAGGTGGAAGAGAATTCGGTCCCCTCGTTCCTGTGGCGCTCGGTCGCCGACGAGGACGCGCTTGCGACGCTGCCGGAAAAAGAACGCTACATCGGCGAGCAGACCTCCAAGCAGGTGTTCGATCGTCTGGCCGGCACCTGGACCTATTGGGGCTGGAAGGGCGGCTACTTCGATTCAGAGGATGACGCCCAGGCCTTCTTCGACGAGCTGCGCTACATGCTGGCCGCGCAAATGTGCGCGCCCAATTCGCCGCAATGGTTCAACACCGGTTTGCACTGGGCCTACGGCATCGATGGCCCCGGCCAGGGCCACTATTACATCGATCCCTTCACCGCCAAGCTGACCCGGTCGAAATCAGCCTACGAACATCCGCAGCCGCACGCTTGCTTCATCCAGTCCGTCAGTGACGACCTCGTCAACGAGGGCGGCATCATGGACCTGTGGGTGCGCGAGGCGCGGCTGTTCAAATACGGCTCCGGCACCGGCTCGAATTTCTCCAAGCTGCGCGGCGAAGGCGAAAAACTGTCCGGCGGCGGCAAGTCGTCCGGCCTGATGTCGTTCCTGAAAATCGGCGACCGTGCCGCGGGCGCGATCAAGTCGGGCGGCACCACGCGCCGCGCGGCCAAGATGGTGATCGTCGACGTCGATCACCCGGATATCGAAACCTATATCAACTGGAAGGTGATGGAAGAACAGAAGGTGGCGGCGCTCGTCACCGGCTCCAAGATCAACCAGAAGCACCTCAAGGCCGTTCTCAAGGCTTGCGTGAATTGCGAGGGCTCGGGCGATGATTGCTTCTCGCCGGAGAAAAACCCCGCGCTCAAGCGCGAGATCAAGCTCGCGCGCCGCGCGATGGTGCCGGACAATTTCATCAAGCGTGTGATCCAGTTCGCCAAGCAGGGCTACAAGGACATCGACTTCCCGACCTACGACACCGATTGGGACAGCGAGGCCTATCTCACGGTTGCGGGCCAGAACTCGAACAATTCGGTGCGCGTCACCGACGGCTTTCTCAAGGCGGTCGAAGCCGACGGCAAATGGGACCTCACCTATCGCAAGAACGGCAAGGTCGCGAAGACGCTCGACGCCCGCGAGTTGTGGGAGAAGATCGGCTACGCCGCCTGGGCCTCGGCCGATCCGGGCCTGCAATATCACACCACGGTCAATGACTGGCACACCTGCCCGGCCTCGGGCGAAATCCGCGCCAGCAATCCGTGCTCGGAATACATGTTCCTCGACGACACCGCCTGCAATCTGGCGTCGTTGAACCTGCTCACGTTCCGCGAGGAGAAGACCGGCAAATTCCAGGTCGAAAGCTACGAACACGCGGTGCGGCTGTGGACCGTCGTCCTCGAAGTTTCGGTGATGATGGCACAATTCCCCTCGCGCGAAATCGCCGAACGGTCCTTCGAATTCCGCACGCTCGGCCTCGGCTACGCCAATATCGGCGGCCTGCTGATGACGGCCGGAATCCCCTATGACTCGGATGCCGGCCGCGCCATCGGCGGCGCGCTGACCGCGATCATGACCGGCATCAGCTACGCCACCTCGGCCGAAATGGCGGAGAAGCTCGGTGCGTTCCCCGGCTACAAGAAAAACCGCGACGCGATGCTGCGCGTGATGCGCAACCATCGCCGCGCCGCCTACAACGAGCGCACCGGCTACGAGAAGGTCGCAACGCCGCCCGTTCCGCTCGACCATGCCTCCTGCCCCGACCAGGCGCTGGTCGCCCACGCAAAATC
>JBATYN010000163.1:0-4318 GCA_049674125.1 Pseudolabrys sp.
CACCCCATTTCCGTCAGACGGACTTGGGGCGCCGCTGGTCTCCGCCCCGGTCGCGGCCCGCACACCCGCACCGGCAAATAATCTGCCTTCCTCGGTCGATACCCGGCGCTCAGAATCCTATTACGAGACCAAAAGCGTTATCTTTGGCGCGTTGATCGAGGCGATCGATCTTGCGCAGTTAGCGCGACTCGATGTCGATTCGGCGCGCGAAGAAATCCGAGATATCGTCAACGAGATCATCGCGATCAAGAGCATCGTGATGTCGATCGCCGAGCAGGAAGACCTGCTCGATGATATCTGCAACGACGTCCTCGGATTTGGTCCTCTCGAGCCGCTGCTGTCGCGCGACGACATTGCCGACATCATGGTGAACGGCTCCGGAACCGTTTACATCGAAGTCAAGGGCAAGATTCAGAAGACAGGGATCCGTTTTCGCGACAACCAGCAGCTTCTGAATATCTGTCAGCGCATCGTCAGCCAGATCGGCCGCCGGGTCGACGAATCCTCACCGATCTGCGACGCGCGCTTGCCGGACGGCTCGCGCGTCAACGCGATCGTGCCGCCCCTTGCGATCGACGGCCCCGCACTCACAATCCGCAAGTTCAAAAAGGACAAGCTGACTCTCGATCAGCTCGTCAAATTCGGCACGATTACGGAACAGGGGGCTGATATCCTGCGCATTATCGGCCGCTGCCGGGTCAACTCGCTGATTTCCGGCGGTACCGGTTCCGGCAAGACCACGCTTCTTAACTGCCTCACGCAATTCATCGACGACGACGAGCGCATCATCACCTGCGAAGACGCCGCCGAGTTGCAATTGCAACAGCCGCATGTTGTACGGCTGGAAACACGCCCGCCAAACCTCGAAGGCGAAGGACAGGTCACCATGCGCGACCTGGTCCGAAATTGTCTGCGCATGCGGCCAGAGCGCATCATCGTCGGCGAAGTGCGCGGACCCGAAGCATTTGACCTTCTGCAGGCCATGAATACGGGTCACGACGGCTCGATGGGCACGCTGCACGCCAACAATCCGCGTGAAGCCCTGTCTCGACTGGAATCGATGATCACCATGGGCGGCTTTTCACTGCCGTCACGCACCATCCGCGAAATGATCTGCGCCTCTGTCGACGTTGTCGTTCAAGCCGCGCGATTACGCGACGGCTCGCGCAAGATCACCCACGTCACCGAAGTTATGGGCATGGAAGGTGACGTCATCGTCACCCAAGACCTGTTCATCTACGACATGACTGGCGAGGACGCCAAAGGCAACATTGTCGGCCGTCATCGTTCGACCGGTATCGGCCACCCTCGATTCTGGGATCGCGCCCGTTACTACGGCGAGGAAAAACGGCTGGCCGCCGCTCTGGACGCGGCAGAGGTCGCGAACGAGTCGGTCAGAGCCTAAAGCGGGAGTGTGCGTTGCAGTTTATCGCCGTCTTTTTCCTGGTCGCGGTCGCTATTGGCGGAGTGGCATACGTATTCATTTATCCGTCCCTGTCCGGCGAACGCAAAGCCGAACAGCGCATGCTGAACGTTGCAAAGACGGAGCCTACAACGCGTGCAGCGCGCGGGCCGCAAAAATCCCGCCGCGATACTATCGAAACTACGCTCAAGGATTTCGACGAGCGCCGCAAGAAAAGCAAAAGGATACCGCTTACAGTCCGAATTACGCGGGCGGGCTTGTCATGGTCCAAACGGCAGTTTGCGATAATCTCGGCGGCCGTTGGCCTGGGTTTCTTCGTTGCAGGCTCTCTCTCCGGGGCCGGTTTGATCGGCGCAGCAGCGCTGGGATTCGCCGGCGCATTCGGCGTCCCACGTTGGCTCCTGTCCTATTTGAAAAAGCGCCGTGAGTCGAAATTTCTTGCGGCGTTTCCGGATGCGGTCGATGTCATCGTCCGCGGCGTCAAGGCCGGGTTGCCCTTGCATGATTGCATCAGAATGATTGTCGCCGAAGCACCGGAGCCGTTGAGGACCGAATTTCGCATCATCATGGAAACGCAAAGCATCGGCATCCCGCTGGGCGAAGCCTGCGCTAAATTGTATGAGCGCACGCCACTGCCGGAGGCAAACTTCTTTGGAATTGTGGTTGCGATCCAACAGAAAGCCGGCGGCAACCTGTCAGAAGCCCTCGGAAACCTGTCAAAGGTGCTGCGCGACCGCAAAAAAATGAAGGCCAAGATTCAAGCCATGTCACAGGAAGCGAAAGCTTCCGCCGGCATCATCGGCGCCCTTCCGATCGCGGTGATGACCTTGGTCTATCTCACCAGCCCGCAATACATCTCGTTGCTGTTTACCAACTCCATGGGCCACCTGATGCTCGCTGGTTCGGCAATCTGGATGACGATGGGCGTGCTGGTCATGAAGAAAATGATCAATTTCGATTTTTAGGTTGCAGGTAGAATGCTCGATATCCTGATCAACGCGCTCAATGTTCAGACAGTCACGATGGTGCTTGCGGCCATCGCGGCGGGTGCCACTGTGTTGACGCTCGCAATGCCATTCGTATTTGCCGATCCGCTCGACAAGCGCATGCGGGCCGTGGCGCTCGAGCGTGACAAGATTCGCCAGCGTGAACGCGAGCGCATGGCGCAGGATAGTCAGAAGGCAAAGTTACGACAATCGCCGAAGCAATATGTCCAGACCATTGTCGATCGCTTCAACCTCACCAAGTGGGTCGGCCAGGAAGAAGCGCGCCTCAAGCTTGTGCAGGCGGGGTATCGTGGTCAGGCGCCTTACGTTACGTTTTTGTTCATTCGCATGATCACGCCGATCGCGGCCTTTCTGTTCGCCGTGATGTACCTGTTTGTCCTGCTCAAAATTGACTATCCGAACATGGTCAAAATCGGCATTTGTATTGCCGCCGCTTATATCGGCATGCATTTGCCGCTGCTGCTGCTCAAGAACAAAATCAAACGGCGTCAACTGTCCATCAAACGTGCGTTTCCGGACACACTCGACCTGCTGCTGATCTGCGTTGAATCGGGCATGTCGATCGAGGCCGCGTTCAGAAAAGTCAGCGACGAAGTCGGCACACAATCTGTGGCGCTGGCGGAAGAACTCACGCTGACAACCGCAGAACTGTCTTATCTGCCGGACCGCCGCCAGGCCTATGAGAATCTTGCCAAGCGAACGGATCTCGACGGCGTGAAGTCGGTCTGCATGGCCTTGCAGCAAGCCGAACGCTACGGCACGCCGCTGGCCACCATGCTGCGGGTCATGGCGCAGGAAAATCGCGACATGCGCATGTCGGAAGCCGAGAAAAAGGCTGCCGGGCTGCCGCCAAAGCTCACCGTGCCAATGATTCTGTTCTTTCTGCCGGTACTGTTCGTGGTCATTCTTGGACCGGCGGCGATCAAAGTGATGGCGTTGCAATAGCGGCCGCGCCACCCGCGCGATCACGATCAAAAATTGGCAAAAGCAATCAGGAGCCGGTGTCTGGTCCCGGCCCGTAGGCGCGGCCCATTTTCTTCCAGTCGCCTTGCTGCGCCAGCATCTGCTTCAAATAGGCGACGTTGGCTGCAGCTTCATTCGGTGGCAAATCGGCGCTGGCGATTTTTTCCGCTTCGGGAAAACGCCCGCGCAAGCCAACAACCAATGCAAGATTTTGCCGCACTTTCGGGCCCGCGCCCGGCTGTGCGACAGCGCGCCGGAGTGTCAGCTCCGCGTTTTTCAAATCCTTGGTCAGCATGTACGACAGACCAAGGTTCGAAAGGACCGCGGGTTCGTCGGGCACCATTTTCAGGGCGTTGGCGTAATGACGTTGCGCCTCGGCATGTCGGCCCATCTGATCGAGGACGGCTCCCTGCACGTTGAGGATACGCCAATCCGGATTGTCGGGCGTGTGTGCGCGATCGAGCGCTTCGAGTGCCTGTTGGTACTGGCCCGCGTCTGCCAGGGCGCGGCCATAGGCTCCGACCAAAGGCATGTTGCTCGGATTGCGGATCGACGCTTGCTCCAAAACGGCGACGGCCTGGGCGCGCTGATCGGTTGCCCGCAGTGCGCGCGCGAAGGCGATAGCCGCATCGGGATCGGCGGGGTTTTGGCGGTAACGCGCGCCCAAGGCGTCCAGCGACCGGCGCGCGTCGTCTTGATTGAGCGACGCTGCCCCAATCGAACCGGTGGTGTCTCCCGCTCCAGTATTGGAAATATTGGAGCAGCCACCAGCCGAGATCGCCAAAACGGCCGCCACCGCGGCCGATGCAAAGAGACGACGGGCGTGGGTTTTCAGCGGCATAGTCGAGCAATAAAACGTTAACCCTAACGACTGGTTAACTTGTAAGACTCCACGCCCACAGGGTTTATGATTGCGCCAATGGAC
>JBATYN010000164.1:0-5259 GCA_049674125.1 Pseudolabrys sp.
CAGGAGCAGTACCGAGCGGCGAGTCAGCGCGGAAGTTTTTTCAAGTTTTGTCATGACGCTCTCCCTTAACCCATCATCTCGGCGGCACGCTTGACCGCTTTGAGAATGCTCATGTGCGTGCCACAACGGCATTTCAGACCCGAGAGCGCATCCTTGATCTCTGCATCCGTCGGTTTCTTTTTGTCGCGCAGGAAGGCGGCGGCGGTCATCAGCCAGCCGTTAATGCAGTAGCCGCACTGCGGCACTTGCTCCTCGATATAAGCGGTCTGGAGGGGGTGGGGCTTTTCAGGCGTACCGAGGCCCGCGAGCGTTGTAATTTTGGCATCGCCAACGGCCGAAAGCAGTGTGGCGCAGGAGCGAACGGGCTGACCGTCAAGATGGACCGTGCAGGCGCCGCATTGCGCCAGCCCGCATCCGAAATGGGGATTGTTCAGGCCGATATCGTTGCGCAGTGCGTAGAGCAACGGCATATCGGGATCTGCATTGATGGTGTGGGATTTGCCGTCGACGGAGATAGTGAAGCGTTGGGTCATAACGTTCAGCTCCCTGAACTAAATTATAGGATCAGTGGCTTACGGCCACTGCCTGCCGTGAATGCGTCTTGTGCCGACGCTTGCAGACCAAAGGCTAGTCCCGCAGACTGCGCTTGGAAACGCCCGTCGCGATAAAATTCATGTTAGGTTCGCCGGAATAAAGGCCCGATCAGAGGCCCCAAGGAACTTGTGATCAGGGAGGAACTTCGCAATGCGCATCGTCTCTTCTACGGGCATCGCCATCGCCGCTATTGCGGCCTTTGTCGCGTTTTCGCCACCCGCCTGCGCGCAGGACAAGGTCTGGAAGCACGGTTTGATCAACGCCAAGTCAGATGCCGGCATTTTTTTGATGGTATCGACGCGGGATTTTGCCAAGAAGCAGGGTCTCAATATTGAAATCTCGCAATTCAAAGATGACCAGCTCGCGCTAAAAGCGCTCATCGCGGGCGAACTCGACAGTTTCGAGGGCGGGCCGCAGGGCGTATTTGCGGTCGACGCCAAGGGCGGCGACGTAAAATTGCTCGGCTGTCATTGGGTGGTGGTGCCGCATGGCATCTATGCAAATGAGAAAATCACCCAAATGCAGGACCTCAAGGGCAAGCAAATTGCGGTTTCGGCACCCAACTCGATGCCCGATATGCTGGCGCGCTCGGCGCTGGCGAAATTCGGCGTTACCGACGTGAAGCTCGCCGCAATTGGCGGCGACAACGATCGCTATCAGGCGCTGATTGGCGGCGTGGTCGATGCCGCAGTCGTGTCGAACGAATATCAGCCGGTCGCGCCGAAGAACATTCACCTGTTGGTCGCCGGCCGTGATGCTGTTCCGAATTTTCTGCGCGTGTGCCTGGTGTCCACCGCGAAGAAACTGGCCGAGCGGGGCGACGACGCTGTGAAGTTTCTTGCCGCCGAAATGAGCGCGTTGCGTTTTGCGCTCACGCACAGGGACGAGACCATCGCTTTGACGCGCGAGCTGACCCACGCAAAACCTGACGATCCGCGCCCCGCCTTCGTCTATGATGATGCCGTCCAGCATCATGCCGTTGATCCGACACTGCCGTTGCCGGCCGAGAAGATTCAATGGATACAGGATCAGATGGTGAAAGAAGGCAGGCTGAAAGCGCCACTTGACCTGAAGACCGTGACCGCGCCCGAGTATCGCGAAAAGGCGCTGCAAGTGGTCGGTCATTGAGCATTCGCTACATTTCGGAGAATTGAATGGGTGAGGTGACTTTCCTCGACGTTTCCAAGCGCTTTACGCTGCGCGTAGATGGTGAAGTTCATCACGTGCAAGCGCTCGATCGCGTCAGCTTTTCGGTCAAGGACGGCGAAATCGTTGCTTTGATCGGGCCCTCCGGCTGCGGCAAGACGACGGCGCTGCGTGTGGCCATGGGCCTCGATCCTTCGAGCAGTGGCCGCGTGACCGTCGACGGGCGCGAGGTCAACGGTTGTGGTCACGATCGCGGAATGGTTTTCCAGCACGCCGAATTGCTGCCGTGGCTCTCCGCCATGCAGAACGTGATGTTCGGTCTGGAGATGAAAGGCATGCGCGGTTCCGTCCTGCGCGACACCGCGGAAAAATATCTCCACCTGGTCGGCTTGACGGATTCGCAAAATCGCCGCCCGCATCAACTGTCCGGCGGTATGAAGCAGCGCGTTGGCATTGCACGCGCGCTGGCCATTGATCCCAAGGTTCTGCTGATGGACGAACCTTTCGGCGCGCTCGATGCGCAGACCCGGGAATCGCTTCAGGCCGAACTCCTCGATATCCACGCCCGTACAGGAAAGACGATTATATTCGTCACGCATGATCTGGACGAGGCTGTGCTGATCGCCGATCGCATCGTCGTCATGAAAAATGGCCGCGTGCATGAAATTATGAATGTTCCGCTCAAGCGCCCGCGGCCCGATCTCGGTGTTGTGCGCGGTACGGCCGAGTTTGCGGAGACGCGATACAAGGTCTGGCGCGCAATCCATGACGGCGCGTCGGTGCATTGAATGACCTGTCGTCGGCATATTCTCCGTTCATTCCCGCGCAAGCGGGAATCCAGGAAGATGCTTGAAGAGTTGAAATTCATGTTCTCCGGGTCCCCGCTTTCGCGGGGACGAATGGAGAAACAAACAATCGGACGGAAGCTGTTCCGATGGTAGACGTCGCCGACCGCAACAAGGCTACAGCCACGCCGGAAGCGGATCCCGCCGAGCGGAAGCCTCTGCCCCGCTGGGTCATTACACTTTCGTCGATCGCCGTCATGCTGATCTTGTGGGAGATATTCGGCCGGCGCATCAACCCGGTGTTTGGCTCATATCCGTCGGCGATCGCCGTGGCGTTCTGGGAGCTCGCGGTCTCGGGACAATTGTGGTCGGCGCTGTACGACTCTTTGCGGCCGTTCCTTCTTGGCTATGCGTTGGCGATCGTGATCGGCGTCCCCCTCGGGCTTCTGGTTGGCGGATTTCGGGCGGCGGAAGCCGCACTCGGCATCTACGTCACCGCCGGATACGCCATGCCGCTGGTGGCGTTGGTGCCGCTGCTGATCCTGTGGCTGGGCCTGGGTTTTGCGGTCAAGGTCGCGGTGGTTTTCCTGATGGCCTTGTTCCCGATTGTCATCAATACATGGCTCGGCGTCGTCGCCGTGCCGAAGACACTGATCGAGGTTGGAAAATCCTTCGTAGCGCCTGATATCGTGATCCTGCGCCGCATCGTGCTGCCTGCGACGCTGCCTTACATCATGGCCGGTATTCGCCTCGCAGTCGGGCGTGCCGTGGTGGCTATGGTGATCGCGGAGTTCTTCACGACCATTTCCGGCCTCGGTGCGGTGATCATCAATTCGGCTAATAATTTCGACACCGCCACGATGTTCGTGCCGATCATTCTTTTGATGCTTATGGCCGTCGGTCTGAATTGGCTGATCGGTTGGGTGGAACGGACGGTCGCGCCCTGGCAAGCGGAAATCGCGGGAAGGGATCGGGAGTAGTCGTTATCCCTAACTGCGCTCGTCGCCGCACCCGGGTCCGGCTTCGCCGGCCCGAGTGCAGGCTCCAGCGGGGGCCCAGTTGAACCTGCATTGAGTTGGATTCCCGCTTGCGCGGGAATGAGCGGATTAGGCAAGTGCCCGGATCGCAGCAAGCAGACCGCGCACCTGCTGCTCCGAAATATTCCTGGTGATGAACACAACGCGGGTCCGCCGGTCTTCGTCCGGCCAGCTTTCCAGTTCAATCGGCGGATGCGCGAGATGCTGCACGAACTGGACAACAACCGGTCCTCTGCAGCCCTCGACATCGAGAAAGCCTTTGACGCGCAATAGGTCCGGCCCGCGCAACTGCATCAACGTGTCCATCGTCCTGGCGAACACGGGCCATGGTATTTGCTGATCGTCAGTGAGCACGAAACTGCCGATCCCGTCTGAGTGCACAGTCTCGGCGACGAACGCGTTGCGCTGATCGCCCGCCGGTTCGATCAAACGGTTCGGATCAATATCGCCATTGACCGCCTCGAGGATTTCCGCGCCGGGGTTGAGTGCGCGTAGCTGCGCGGCAAGTGCGGCCTGCGCGCTTTCGCCTGCAATATCGGTCTTGGTGATCACCAGCCGGTCGGCCAGAATGGCTTGCTTGCGCGCTTCCGCGGACCAGCCGAGCGTTTCGGGGCCGGCTTCCGCGTCGACCACCGTCACAATCGCTTCGACATGAAATGCGCCGCCCAAAGCGCGGTCGGTGGCGAAGGTCTGCAAAATGGGGCTTGGGTCTGCGAGCCCGCTGGTCTCGATGACGATGCGCTTGAAGTCCGGCAATTCGCCGCGCTCGCGCTCAACCACCATGCGGCGCAGCGCCTGCTGCAAATCGGTGCGGGTGATGCAGCATAGACAGCCGTTGCCGAGCAGCACGGTCTCGTCGGCGCTCGATCTTACGAGGGCATCGTCGATGCCGGTCGCACCAAATTCGTTGACGACGACTGCGGTGCCTCGCCCTTCCGGCGTGCCCAGAAAGCGCTTGAGCAGGGTGGTCTTGCCGGCGCCCAGGAAGCCGGTGATGACGGTCACCGGTATGCGCGGACCTCGCTCTCGCTTGAGCCTGCGCCCGAAGCGGCCGGCAGCGGGAGAGGGGAAGAGCTCGTTCAGAAGTCCATCTCCAGCGTGTAGAGCCCGCCGGTATGGCGGTCGACCGTGTACACGATCTGCCGTTCGTCCACGAATACGTCGTTAAGCTGCACGGCACCCGCCGGCGTGCCTTTCGGAGGCGGCGGCACGAAGGCGGCAACTTCTTTCGGCTGAAATGCGTTGGAAATATCGTAAGCGCGCAGACCGCCGTTAAAGAAGGTGCCGAGCACAATCTGGTCGGATCGCCACGCAGTCGGTAGTGCGACGTTCTCATGGATGTTGTGCGCGCCGAAACGACCGCCACGATCCTTGAATGCGTCGACCGGCGGCATCGGGCAAGTCGAAATTGATACCAGGCTCTTCTCGTCTCGCATGTCGAGGATCCAGATCAGCTTTGGCCAATCCTTGCCCGCGTTTTCGGTCGACTCGTCGGTCACCAGCATGAGGTTGCGGTCGAACAACGGAACTGCAGTGTGCATGAAGCCGGTGTAAGGCGGCGAATTTGTCCAGTGCGAGATGACCTTCGGGCTGGCCTTGTCCTTGATGTCCATTACGAACATGCCGCCGTCGATGTAGCAGAGGTAGAGGCGGTCCGGACGCTGCGGATAAACGTTGGTGTTGTGTGCGCGATAGCC
>JBATYN010000165.1:0-1981 GCA_049674125.1 Pseudolabrys sp.
GTCGTCGACGTAAATGAAATCGCGCCGCTGGTCGCCATCCGCGATGCCTTCGCGATGCGATTTAAACAGCCGTACCGGCTGGCCGGCCTTGGCGACATCGAACACCTTGGCCAAGATGCTCGCCATATGACCTTTGTGGTATTCATTCGGACCGTAAACGTTGAAAAATTTCAGGCCGACCCAATGGGGTGGCATCTTTTCTTTCTTCAGGTGGCGGTCAACCACTGCGAGATCAAATAAGTGCTTGCTCCAGCCGTAGAGGTTCATCGGTTTGAGCCTGCGCAATGCATCGAGCGACCAGTCGTCATCGAAGCCATGACTACCCTCGCCGTATGTCGCGGCCGAAGATGCATATATAAATGGCGTGCGCGTGACCGTGCACCAATCAAGCAATCGCATCGACAGACGAAAATTGTTTTCCATCACCAGGTCGCCGTCGGTGACGGTCGTGTCGGATATAGCGCCCATGTGAATGACCGCATCGAGTTTGCGGTTGCCAAGCCACCGCGCCAGCTCAGCCGGCGGCACGAGATCCGCGACCTGGTGTTTGGCAAGATTGCGCCATTTTGCGTCGTCGCGGCCAAGGAGATCGCTGACGACGACATCGGTCGCGCCCACCTCATTGAGGCTTGCGACCATATTCGATCCGATGAACCCGGCCCCGCCGGTGACCAAAAACATGCCCAACCTCGCCGACCCGGCTGTCCCGCAAACCTTTGCCCCAGTCCGCCGCCGGGCGCAATGTTAGGGCCATTTGCCGCGCAAATGGCTCAGGACAGGGTAAAAATGGCGTCTGGACAAGCCGCTGCGGCGCAGGGTAACGCCTGCCCTACGGGCCAAAACCGGGCAAACAGGGGCGGGCGGCGCCGAATCCATGGGCCAACAGTTGAACCAAGCTGTCACGCCGGTCCTCATCGTTCCTTACGTATGGATTGGGGATTTCGTTCGCTGCCATTCGGTGGTGAGGCTTCTTAAGGCGCAAGCCCCGGAGCGGCCGATCGACATCGTCAGCAGCACGCTTTGCGCACCCATCGCTGACTATATGCCGGGAGTTCGGCGCGCCATCGTCATCGATTTGCCGCGTCGAAGGCTGGGTATCGCGCTCCAGCGCCAGCTCGCCGACATGCTGCGTCAAGGCGGCTACGGTCAGGCACTGGTGATGTCGCGAAAGTGGAAGGCAGCACTGGCGCCTTGGCTCGCCGGGATTCCGCTGCGCACCGGCTTCGCGGGAGAAATTCGTTTCGGCCTTTTGAATGACGTGCGATTTGGCGAACGCAAATTGCCACGCATGATCGACCGAATGGGCGCACTCGCATTGCCGAGAGGCGCACCACTCCCGGCCGAATGGCCGTTGCCGGAATTAAGTGTGCCGGCTCACGCGGTCCAGTCGTGGCTCGCACAACGCCGGCTCGCGGGCGATGACAAGCCAATTGTAACGTTGTCGCCCGGTGCCGTTGGCGAAGGCAAAGCGTGGCCGCCTTCGCACTATGGCGAATTGGCACGTGCCCTCGCGAAAGAGGGCGCGTCAGTCTGGGTGCTGGGCGGACCAAACGAAACACGCATCGCGGAGCAAATTGTCGCTACGGGTGGCAGCCGCGTTCGCGACTTGACGAGTTCCGATTTGCGCAATGCAATCCTGGCGCTCGCCGCAGCCGATATTTCAGTGACCAACGATTCCGGACTCATGCATGTATCCGCAGCAATTGGCACGCCGACGGTTGCAATCTTTGGTCCGACCAGCCCCTGGCATTGGAAGCCGCTCAACCCCATCGCCGCAATCCTTGAGCCGGAGGGAGACGCGGACGCACGCGCACGCGCGCGCATCATAGGCAACGACGCGGTGCGCCACCAGCGAACAGACGATGTCCCGGTCGAGACCGTCCTCGCAACCGTGCGCCGGGTCCTTGCCGACGCGAAAAGCCTTGCAAAATAAGTGGCCGGCGCAGCGAAGCGCGGTCCCGCGTTAACGAATTGGACGCGG
>JBATYN010000166.1:0-8827 GCA_049674125.1 Pseudolabrys sp.
GTGAGCGTGCCCGAGCCGCGAATGATTTCAGTCAATGTGTGGGATCGTTCGCTCGTCCATGCCACGGAAAAGGCGATCGTGAATTCCAATCTCGGTCTATCGCCGGCAACCGAGGGGCAAACCATTCGGTTGCGGATTCCGGAGCTTAACGAGGATCGCCGCAAGGAATTGGTCAAGATCGCACACAAATATGCGGAAACCGCGCGCGTCGCGGTGCGGCATGTGCGCCGCGATGCGATGGACGTTATTAAAAAACTCGAGAAAGATCACAAGATCAGCAAGGACGACCACGATCGCTTTTCGGGCGACATTCAAAAGGCGACGGATGCCGGCATCGCCGAAATCGACCATATGCTGTCGTCAAAAGAAAAGGAGATCCTCACGGTCTGAGGTCGCATTGCATGCCCGAGGCCGAGTTTCCGCAAAACGCTCCGGCGGCATTCGAGGTGCCGCGTCATGTTGCTATCATCATGGATGGCAATGGGCGTTGGGCGGCTGCACGTGGGCTGCCGCGCGCGGAAGGTCATCGGCGCGGGGTCGAGGCGCTCCGTCGAACGATTCGCGCCGCTGGCGAAATCGGCATTAAATTCGTCACGATATTTTCATTCAGCGCGGAAAACTGGTCGCGGCCGGCGAGCGAAATCGGCGAGCTGATGGGCTTGCTGCGACGTTTTGTGCGCAATGATCTCGCGGAGCTGCACAAAAGCAATGTACGTGTGCGCGTGATCGGCGGACGTGACGGCCTCGACGCCGATATCGGAAAGCTCCTGATCGAAGCAGAAGAGCTAACCAAGAACAACGACGGGCTGACGTTGGTGGTCGCTTTCAACTACGGCGCACGGCAGGAAATTGTGCGTGCGGTACGCGGCATCGCGGAAGCGGTCGTGCAAGGTCGCATCAAAGCCGAAGCCATTGATATGGATACGTTCAGCCGCTTCCTGGATGCGCCGGATATTCCGGATCCGGACCTCATCATTCGCACGAGCGGTGAACAACGCTTGTCGAATTTCCTTCTGTGGCAGTCGGCCTATAGCGAATTGGTTTTTGTGCCAACCTATTGGCCCGATTTCGATCGCACCGTGCTCGAAACAGCAATTCGCGAATATCAGCAGCGCGAGCGGCGGTTCGGTGGCCTCGTCGCGCAGACGGGATCCTGATCTCGTGGTTGGTGTTGACCCCGCGTCCAATTCCGGAAAGGCCAGCACGTCCTTGTCCGCGAGCAATCTGGCGCTTCGCATTCTTTCGGCGATGATCCTGGCGCCGCTGGCATTTCTTGCGGCCTATCTTGGCGGCGTGCCGTTCACGATATTCTGGGCTGTGGCCGCCCTCGCGGTGCTTTGGGAATGGATCACGATGGTCGCAGGTCGGTCCTATCGCCTGATGTTTTCTGTGTGCGGCGGCGCCATTGCAGTGGCCGGCTTCGTCGCATGGCTCGGCCGTCCGATTGCATCATTGCTGATGGTTGGTCTCGGCGCGCTTGCGGCCGCAATCTTTGCGCCGCGCGAACGACGATTGTGGGTGACGGCCGGCATCGGCTATGCGGGAGCGCTGCTTTTGGCCACGATGTTTCTGCGCGCTGACGATGTCCTTGGGTTTGCCGTAATCGTGATACTGTTTGCGATTGTGTGGACGACAGATATTCTTGGTTACTTCGCCGGTCGCATATTTGGTGGACCAAAGTTATGGCCCGCAATTAGCCCAAAGAAAACATGGTCGGGTGCAATTGCGGGCGCGCTTGGCGCTATGATTGTGGCGATTGCCGTCTCGGAGTTGTTTGGATCGTTTAACAAACTTTCGATTGTCATCGTCGCCTTGATGCTATCCGTGCTCGCGCAACTCGGCGACTTGTTCGAATCTTGGGTGAAGCGGCTATTTGGCGCAAAAGATTCAAGCAACCTCATTCCTGGCCATGGGGGCGTGATGGACCGGATTGATGGCTTTTGGGCGGCAGCACTCGCCGGTTGCTTGATAGGTTTATTGCGCGGCGGCTTCGACGCGCCGGCGCGCGGACTTTTGGTATGGTGAGCGCATGACTGCTGTTGATGTTGTTCACACGCGCGCGCATCCAAGCGCCGAGGCGCGCAGCATTACAATTCTTGGTGCGACGGGATCGATCGGCGCCAGCACGCTTGATCTGATCAAGCGCGCACCCGAAGGTTATCGCGTCGAGTCGATCAGCGCTCGCAGCAACGCTGCCGCGCTCGGCAAGATTGCGCGCGAGGTCGGTGCCAAACATGCTGTTGTTGCCGATCACGCAGCCTATCGTGAGCTCAAAGATGCGCTTTCCGGCTCACGCATTGAGGCGGCTGCTGGCGAGGATGCCCTGGTGGAGGCTGCGCAACGGCCTGCCGACTGGGTGATGGCGGCAATTAGCGGTTCGGCCGGACTAAAGCCGACACTCGCCGCGATCGAACGTGGGGCGACGGTTGCGCTCGCCAACAAGGAATGTCTTGTCTGCGCCGGAAGTCTGTTCATGCGGCGCGCATCGAGCACCGGCGCAACGGTCCTGCCGGTCGACTCCGAGCACAATGCGGTTTTCCAGGCGCTCGGGGCTGGACACCGCGCTGACGTCAGACGCGCGATCCTCACGGCGTCCGGCGGCCCGTTCCGAACATGGTCGATCGAAGAAATCAGGGCGGCAACGCCCGAACAAGCGCTGCGCCATCCGAACTGGTCGATGGGCCCGAAGGTCACGATCGATTCTGCAACGCTGATGAACAAAGGCCTCGAGATTATCGAGGCACATCATTTGTTCGCGCTGAAATCAAACGAGATCGACGTCCTGGTTCATCCACAGTCCGTCATTCATGGGTTGGTGGAATTTCGCGACGGTTCTGTGGTCGCTCAGCTCGGCTCGCCCGACATGCGCATTCCAATCGCTCACTGTCTGGCGTGGCCACGGCGCATTGATGGGCCTGCGGCGCGGCTCGACCTCGCTGCTTTGCAAAAGCTCACGTTTGAAACACCGGATTTGGAGCGGTTTCCGGCGCTTGCTTTGGCGCGGCAGGCCCTGGAGACGGGCGGAGCTGCGACGACCGTCCTTAATGCGGCGGATGAGGTTGCGGTCCCTGCGTTTTTATCCGGCCAGATATCATTCCTGGCTATCGCGGCACTGGTTGAGGCAACGCTCGATATGGCTGCAGGACGCGGTCTTTTGACGGAACCAGCCAATATCGATGCAGCGTTGGCCGTTGACCATATTGCAAGAAGTCTGGCCCGAGACCTCTTGCCCGAAATTGCCTTAAAGGCATCCTAGGTTCTTAATCGGTGCGACAACGGCCCTTTCAGGGCGGACGAGGTAGTTAATGGGTCTGGAAATCATGGGGGGCTTAAGCGCATTCGGAGGCGGTCTCGTCGGGTATGTCGTGCCGTTCTTGTTTGTGCTCACCATTGTCGTTTTCTTTCATGAGCTTGGCCACTTTCTGATGGCCCGCGCTTGTGGAATCCGTGTTCTCGTATTTTCGATCGGTTTCGGCCCCGAGATCGCGGGCTTCAATGACCGTTTCGGCACACGCTGGAAGATTTCCGCGGTTCCGCTTGGCGGGTATGTGAAATTCTTCGGCGACGATAACGCGGCGAGTGTGCCCGATAAGGCTGCGGCCGCGGCCATGTCAGAAGCCGAGAAGAAGGATAGCTTTATATTTCAGCCGGTCCGTTCGCGCGCCGCGGTAGTGGCGGCCGGGCCGATTGCCAATTTCGTACTCGCGATTGCCATTTTCGCGATCATTTTCACGACCGTCGGCAGGCAAACCACCAGCGCGCGGGTCGATTCCGTGCAGGCGGGCAGCGCGGCGCAGGTAGCGGGCTTCCAGCCGGGTGATCTCGTCCTCACGATCAACGGCGAGAAGATCGAGAGCTTCTCTGACATGCAGCGCATTGTCAGCATTAGTGCCGGTGAGCCGCTGACCATTGAGATCGATCGCGGCGGTGTGCAGATGGCGCTCAAGGCCGTGCCGCAGCTCAAGGAACTCAAGGACAATTTCGGCAACGTTCACAAGCTTGGGGTGCTCGGCATCAGCCGCTCAATGGCTCCGGGCGACATCAAAACAGAAAAAGTGGGCCCCTTGCGCGGTATCGTCATGGGCGCACAGGAAACTTGGTTCGTCGTTGACCGGACGATGGCCTACATCACTGGCGTATTTGCCGGCCGGGAAGCCGCCGATCAATTGGGTGGACCAATTCGGATCGCCCAAGTATCAGGTCAGGTCGCTACAGCAGGCTTTGCGGCGCTTTTCCACCTGACTGCCGTGCTGTCAGTGTCGATCGGGCTTCTGAACCTGTTCCCGATCCCATTGCTCGATGGTGGTCACCTTTTGTTCTATGCTATTGAGGCGATTCGAGGCCGGCCGCTGTCGGAGCGCGCCCAGGAAGTTGGCTTTCGGATCGGGTTGGCGATCGTCGTGATGTTGATGATTTTTGCAACCTTTAATGACATCCTCCACCTCGCCACCTCCTGAGCGTTGCTGACGGGCAACTTTTTGAGGGAAAAGGGAAAGTTCGGGCGGGAGTTCGTTTGCAGCGCACTAAAAACGCTGTAAAAAGCTCGCGTTGCAGCCCGGACCGTCTGTCGAATCCGCAGTGGGGGCGGCCGCATGGATCAAAAGGGCGCGTAGCGAATGGGGATTTGTGTGAGGGTGGTTCGGGGATTGGCTCTAAGCTGCCTGATCCTCGGCGGAATCCTTGTCGGCGCCGGGTGCGTGACGGTCGCGTCTTCGGACGTCGCGGTTGCGCAAACCGCGAGCTCGATCGTTGTCGAGGGCAGCCGCCGGGTCGAAGCCGACACCATCCGTTCCTACTTCAAACCCGGCCCGGGTGGCCGGCTCGGCCCCGAGCAGGAAGACGAAGCGCTTAAGGCGCTCGTTGCCACGGGCCTGTTTGCAGACGTGCGCATCAGCCACAACGGCAACCGATTGGTGGTGACGGTGGTGGAGAACCCGGTGATCAACCGGGTCGCGTTCGAAGGCAACAAAAAGGCCAAGGACGAACAGTTATCGGCGGAAGTGCAATCGAAGCCGCGCGGGACATTGTCACGCCCGACAGTCCAGGCCGATGTGCAGCGCATTATCGAAATCTACCATCGCAGTGGCCGTTTCGACGTTTCGGTCGATCCGAAGATCATCGAGCTTCCGAACAACCGGGTCGATCTGGTGTTCGAAATCAAGGAAGGTCAGAAAACGGGCGTTAAAGATATCCAATTTGTCGGCATGCACGCGTTTTCAAGCGGCCGGCTGAAGGAGGTCATTAAAACATCCGAAAGCAACTTCCTCAGCTTCCTGCAGACCACAGACATTTACGATCCTGACCGCGTCGAAGCCGACCGCGATCTGTTGCGGCGCTTCTACCTGAAACATGGATACGCCGATGTGCGCATTGTCGCTGCCGTCGGCGAATACGACCCGAATAAAAAAGGATTTGTGGTCACCTTCACGATCGACGAGGGCAGTCAGTATCGCGTCGGCACCGTCGACGTGATCTCGAACGTGCATGCGATCGATCCGGCGTCACTGCGCTCGCAAGTCAAGCTGAGCGCCGGCAGCGTCTATAATGCGGATCTCGTGGAAAAAAGCGTGGAGGCGATGACGATCGCAGCCGCGAAAAACGGATACGCTTTCGCCAGTGTGCGGCCACGCGGCGACCGCAACTTCGAAGCGAAGACGATTAGTTTGGTGTTCGTCGTTGAGGAAGGCGCCCGCGCCTATATCGAGCGCATCAACATCCGCGGCAATACCCGCACCCGCGACTACGTCATTCGCCGCGAATTCGATCTTGGCGAGGGCGATGCCTATAACCGCGCGCTGATCGACCGCGCCGAGCGCCGACTGAAGAACCTCAATTTCTTCAAGACGGTCAAAATCACCAATGAGCCCGGTTCGGCGCCGGATCGTGTTGTCATCAATGTCGATGTTGAAGAGCAACCGACAGGTGAATTCTCGGTGTCGGGCGGCTATTCCACCGCTGACGGCCTGATCGGTGAAGTCAGCGTCGCCGACCGCAATCTCATGGGCCGCGGCAACTATGCCAAGGCGTCAGTGACGTACGGGCAATATGTTCGCGGCTTCGATTTCTCGTTCGTCGAACCTTACTTCCTCGGCTATCGCATGGCCGCCGGTATCGACTTGTTTGCGCGGCAGAACCTGGCGAATAGTTACGTCTCCTACGATTCTCAAACAATCGGCACCAATCTGCGTCTTGGCTTTGCGCTCACTGAAGAAATCGCATTCCAGCCACGCTATTCGTTCTATCAGCAGAAAATCACGCTGCCGGACCAGTACAATAACTGTCAATTTTCGAGCAACGCTGTGGCATTTAGAAACGGCACCGGTCCGGGCGTAAGCCCCACCAATGAAGGCGTGTTCAATGCCGCACAAAATACGGACACGATCATCAATCCGGGCACGCAGGGCGGCTGTTATTTTGACGGCGAGGCTTCGCTTGCAGTCCGCAAGGAGCTGGCCTCGGGAGCGGTCAATACGTCGCTGGTCGGTTATACCGTTGCCTACAACACGTTGGACAACAATAGGCTGCCCACCAGCGGTCTGTTTGTTGAACTCAAGCAAGACTTTGCGGGCGTCGGCGGCGACGTGGACTTTTTCCGTACGTCGGTCGAAGCGCGTAAATATTATGAGGTCTTCTCGGACGTTATCAGTGTCTTTAAGTTGCAAGCTGGCAGCATCAACCCTTGGGGCGGCCAACAACTGCGTATGCTGGACCATTTCCAGATGGGGCCGAACCTCGTACGCGGCTTTGCACCAGCCGGCCTGGGCCCGCGCGACTTGACGATCGGCACAACGAATGACGCTCTCGGTGGTTCTCTCTATTGGGGCGCCAGCGTTGAAGCGCAGACGCCTTTGTATTTCCTGCCCAAAGACGTGGGCATCAAAATTGCGGCGTTTGCCGATGCTGGCTCGTTGTGGAACTACAAGGGGCCGACAAGTTGGAACGTGACCGGCGAAACACTTCAGGTTGGTCTCGGTAGCGCGTCCATGATTCGTTCCTCGGTCGGTGTCGGCCTGCTTTGGGATTCACCGCTTGGGCCGTTACGTTTCGATCTGGCCTACCCAATAACAAAATATTGCGCGACAGGGTCGGACGGTGTCACGCAAATTTGCGATCACACGCAGATCTTCCGCTTCAGCGGTGGCACCAGGTTCTAATCTTGGCAAGAGCCCGGCAGTCCGCCGGATCGGACTCCAGCAGAATGAGCGAGCCGGTATTCCTACGACACTCGCGGGGTCTCACACTTGATGAGATCACCGCTTTGACCGGTGCAACCCTTGCATCGTCTCCGCATTCGCGGCGCATCGTCAATATCGCTCCGCTTGATCGCGCAGCGCCAAGCGACCTTACGTTTTTTGACAGCAAGCGATACACGTCCGCGGCGGCCGTAACACATGCAGGGGCGTGCATTACGACCGCGGCGCTCGCCAAAGAGCTGCCGACCAAAGTCGCAATATTGACCGTCCGCGAGCCGTACAGCGCCTTTGCAACGGCTGCACGCGCGATGTTTCCGCAGGCGCTTCGTCCATCATCGCTAGCAGAGCCGGGCGATTTCGCAGGCGCTCATATCGACGCAACTGCGCGCATGGAAGATGGAGTGACGATTGAGCCTGGCGCGGTTGTTGGCCCGCGTGTCGAAATCGGCGGAGGCACCTTGGTCAGTGCAAACGCGGTGATCGCCGCGGAGGTGAAAATTGGGCGTGATTGTTCGATCGGCTCGGGCGCAACCATCAGCAATGCGCTCATTGGTGACCGGGTTATTGTTCATCCTGGCTGCAAGATCGGTCAGGACGGCTTTGGTTTTGTTATGGGCGGAAAAGGACACCTCAAAGTCCCGCAGGTCGGTCGCGTCATCATTCAAGACGATGTCGAAATTGGCGCTGGCACGACAATCGATCGAGGCGGCATTCGCGATACCGTAGTCGGCGAGGGTACAAAGATCGACAACCTGGTTCAGGTAGGTCACAATGTCAGTATTGGCCGGCACTGCATATTGGTGGCGCAAACTGGAATTTCCGGCAGTTCGACCCTTGAAGACTTCGTTGTTTTGGGTGCACGTGTTGGCCTGAATAACAATGTGACGATTGGCGAGGGGGCACAGCTTGCCGCGACCAGCAACGTCAATAGCGATGTACCGCCGGGCGCGCGTTGGGGTGGCACTCCGGCCAAACCGATAAAGCAGTGGTTCCGAGAGATGACGATCCTTGCAAGACTTGCACGCAAGGAAGGCGGCTCTGACGCGGCGGCTGACGAGTGAGACGGTTAGTATGAATAAAGCCGTGACGAAACTTGAAGCGGCGGACATTTCGGTGGTGCTTAAAATGCTGCCGCACCGCTATCCATTTTTAATGGTTGACCGGGTTATAGATATCCAGGGCGACGAACACGGCATTGGCATCAAGAACGTGACTATTAACGAGCCACAGTTTCAGGGGCACTTTCCGGGCAATCCGGTTTTTCCGGGCGTGCTGATGATTGAAGGCATGGCACAAACGGCGGGAGTACTCTGCATAGCGGCGACCGGGGCACAGCCGACGTCGGTGTTTTTTCTCACCATCGACAAAGCGAAATTCCGCAAGCCGGTGCGGCCGGGCGATACCATCGAGTATCACATGAATCGAATTACGCGGCGTAAGTCGATGTGGTGGTACCGCGGTGAGGCGAAAGTGGCGGGCCAGGTTGTCGCTGAAGCGGAAGTTGGCGCCATGCTTTCCGACGCATGAGCTCCCGCATGATAGATCCCTCGGCTCGGATCGAGGCCGGGGCCAGTATCGGAAAAGACGTATCAATCGGTCCGTATTGCACGGTCGGCGAGCACGTTATCATTAAC
>JBATYN010000167.1:0-5203 GCA_049674125.1 Pseudolabrys sp.
TTCGTATTGATCTTCAAAGCGTCCGGGGTATTCAATTTTGCGCAAGGGCTTATGGTTGTGTTCTCCGCGCTCACTTTGGTGGGCCTGCACGAGCACGGCGTGCCCGCCTACGTCGCGCTGGCGCTGACGATCGGCGTGATGTTCTGCCTCGCATTTGCGGTTGAGCGGTTGATTCTCAGACCGCTGATAAATCAACCGGATATCATCTTGTTTATGGCAACATTCGGTCTCACTTATTTCCTCATCGGTTTTGGTGAGTTGATCTTCGGCGGCGAAACGAAAGTCATGATTGCCGATCAACTCCTGCTGCCGCGGGGCGCGATCGACGTCAAATTGGCCGGCGGTTTTGTGTCGCTCCAGAAAATCGACATCGCGGCAGCAATCATTGCCTCGCTCATGGTTGCGACGCTGGCGATTTTCTTCCAGCGAACGCGCATTGGCCGGGCGTTGCGCGCGGTTGCCGACAGTCACCGCGCCGCGTTGTCGGTAGGAATCTCGCTGGAACAGATCTGGGTCATTGTCTGGTTTGCTGCCGGGCTTGTGGCGCTGACGACTGGCATCATGTGGGGTGCGCGCTCGGATGTTTCGTTTGCGCTCGAGATCATCGCGCTTAAGGCGTTGCCGGTTCTTATTCTCGGCGGGCTGACATCCATTCCGGGTGCCATCGTTGGCGGGCTGATTATCGGCATCGGCGAAAAAATTGGCGAGTTCTACTGGGGCCCGCTTCTGGGCAGCGGTATTGAAACTTGGCTCGCCTACGTCATCGCTCTCATATTCCTGCTGTTCCGTCCGCAAGGCCTGTTCGGCGAACGGATCATCGAGCGGATCTGAAATGTTTTATCGCGAGGCCGGCCAATTTAAGACCAGCTATGCGGCAGATCTGGCCGTGTTTCCGATATTTCAGGATCGAATCGGGCTCGCAATTGTCTTGTTTATTGCCGCAGTCATCATTCCCTGGTTTGGCAGCTCATTCCTCATCCAGGCGATCATGATTCCCTTTCTAGTTTTTTCGCTCGCTTCCATCGGGCTTAATCTTCTGACCGGGTATACCGGGTTGTTGTCGCTCGGTACGGGCGCTTTCATGGGCGTTGGCGCCTATGCCTGCTACAAACTCACGTCCTATTTTCCGAATGTAAACATTCTGATTTGGATTTTTGCGTCGGGTTTCTTTTCGGCGGGTGTCGGCGTTCTATTCGGGTTGCCGTCGCTGCGCATTAAGGGGTTTTATCTGGCAGTGGCGACGTTGGCCGCGCAATTCTTCTTGTCCTGGCTCTTCATCCGGCAGCCGTGGTTTTCCAACTACAATGCGTCTGGTGCGATCGAGGTCCCGACTCGCACTTTGTTTGGCATTCCGGTCACCGGCGCGACCGCAACCGACACAACGCGTTATTTCGTCGTGCTTGGATTTGTGATCGTGATGACGTGGGTTGCGTCAAATCTCGTTCATGGCCGCATCGGACGAATGTGGATGGCGGTGCGCGACATGGACCTCGCGGCCGATCTCATTGGAATCCGGCTCCTGCAAACAAAACTTCTGGCGTTCGCAACATCCTCATTTTACTGCGGGGTCGCGGGCGCGCTCCTCGTGTTCCTCTGGTACGGAGGTGCGGAGCCGGCCGTGTTCGATGTGAACCTGAGCTTTTTTATTCTGTTCATGGTGATCATTGGGGGTCTTGGCAGCTTAACGGGTTCATTTTTTGGCGCCGCGCTGATCTTTATTCTGCCGATCGTCTTGCGCTACCTCCCGCCAAAGCTCGGCATCCCGGTTCATCCGGCAACGGTCGAGCACATCCAATACATGGTCATTGGCATACTCATCGTGCTGTTCCTGATCGCTGAGCCGGCCGGGCTTGCGCGGTTATGGCAGATTGGCAAGCAGAAATTGAGGGTGTGGCCTTTCCCCTATTAACGGGGCACAATCTCAATCAACACCCCGGCCAGACGGGGGCGGCTCGCGGAGCAGAACCAACGGCCGTGATACGAGCGGCCGCTGCCGCCGTAAAGAAAGAACGAAAGGGAGGAAAATAATATGCATTTGTATCGTGGGTTGCTCGGAACGGCCTTTGCCGTCGTTGCCGGGCTGTCGTTTGTACCGGTGACGGCGAATGCCGCCGACGGCATTTACGTTCCACTGCTGTCATATCGAACGGGCAATTTCGCCGTCTCCGGCGCGCCAATCGTGAACGGCATGGCAGACTACCTCAACATGCTCAATGAGCGTGACGGCGGCATCGGTGGTGTGAAGATTATCGTCGACGAGTGCGAGACCGGCTACGACACCAAAAAGGGTGTCGAGTGCTATGAGCAAGTGAAGTCAAAAAATCCGGTCGTCATCAATCCCTATTCGACCGGCATCACTTTGCAAATCATTCCAAAAGCAGCCGTCGACAAGATACCGATTCTTTCTATGGCCTACGGCCTCTCGGCTTCCGCCGACGGCACGACGTTCCCATGGATATTCAATCCGCCTGCGACCTATTGGGACGGCGCCTCGATGTTCATTCGCTACATCGGGAGTAAGGAGGGTGGACTCGACAAGCTTAAGGGCAAGAAAGTTGGTCTGATCTACCTGGATGCACCTTACGGCAAAGAGCCGATTCCGTTGCTTGAGGCGCTCGCCAAGGACTACGGATTTGAGCTCAAGCTCTACCCGGTGCCGGCTGCCGAAATGCAAAACCAGTCGTCGCAATGGCTCAACATCCGCCGCGATCGTCCGGACTGGATCTATATCCAGGGCTTCGGCGCGATGAATCCAACCGCGGTCAAGGAAGCCGTCAAGAACAGTTACCCGATGGACCACTTGATTGGTAATTGGTGGGCCGGCAGCGACGACGACGCGCGTCCCGCTGGCGATGGTGCCAAGGGCTATCTGTCATTAGACTTCAATCAGGTCGGGACCAACTTCCCGGTCATTAAGGACATCCAGAAGTACATCATCGACAAGGGCAAGACGCAGACGCAGAAGGATCGGGTCGGCGAGAACTTGTACAATCGTGGCGTTCTCAACTCGATCATCATCGCAGAAGCAATCCGCAATGCGCAGAAGGTCACCGGCAAGAAAGTTATTACCGGCGAAGATATGCGCCGCGGTCTCGAGACCCTGAACATCACTGAAGCTCGTCTGAAGGAGATCGGAGCAGAGGGCTTCGCAGCGCCCATGAAGGTCGCGTGCGAAGATCACAACGGTCACAACTCGGCCTACATGGCGAAATGGGACGGCACCAAGTGGGTTCAGGGTTCGGACTGGATCGCACCGCTCAAAACCAAGGTGCGCCCGCTGATTGAATCGGCGGCGAAAGATTATGCGACAGCCAATGCCGGCTGGCCGAAGCGCACGGAACCTTGCGACAAGTCGTCCTAAGCGCGTGAGAAATACCTCTCCTCGCCGTCTTGGCGAGGAGAGGACCTTGTGTGGGAGCGGCCATGTCGGCGGTAACGCAGACCGAATCCACGGCTTCCGCAACCGCGGGCAAGATCCTTTCGGTCAACAATATCGAAGTCATCTACGACCACGTCATCCTGGTGCTCAAGGGCGTCTCGCTTGACGTGTCGAAGGGCGGGATCGTTGCGTTGCTCGGCGCAAACGGTGCCGGCAAAACCACCACGCTGAAGGCCATTTCCAATTTGCTGCATGCCGAGCGCGGCGACGTGACCAAGGGCTCAATCATTTTTGATGGCGCCGAGGTACAGGATCTCACGCCCAATGAGCTGGTTAGGCGCGGCTGCATCCAGGTTATGGAAGGGCGGCACTGTTTCGGCCATCTTACCATCGAGGAAAACCTGCTGACCGGCGCGTTCACGCGGCGGGACGGCAAATCCGCCGTCAAGCGCGACCTTGATCTCGTGTACTCCTATTTTCCGAAGCTCAGCGAACGAATGAGCTCGCTCGCCGGTTATACGTCCGGAGGCGAGCAACAGATGTGCGCAATTGGCAGAGCGCTCATGTCGCGACCAAAGATGATTCTACTCGACGAGCCGTCGATGGGTCTTGCGCCACAGATCGTCGAGGAGATCTTCGGCATAGTGAAGAACCTCAATGAGAAAGAGGGTGTTTCATTTCTGCTTGCGGAACAGAATACCCACATGGCGTTACGGTACGCCCGATACGGTTACATTCTGGAGAACGGGCGGGTCGTGATGGATGGTGAAGCTAAGGCATTGGCCGAAAATGAGGATGTGAAAGAATTCTACCTCGGTATTTCCGAAGGCAGGCGCAAATCATTCCGTGACGGCAAGCACTACCGCCGGCGCAAGAGGTGGCTGGCGTAGGCCATGCCTGAACATTACGACGCCCTCGAGTCCCGCGAACCAGCCATACGTGAGCGTGAGCAATTTACGCGTCTGACGGAGTTTATTGGTAGCGCCCTGACCGCGCCTGGCTGGGCGAAACATTTGCGTGGGTACGACGCGAAGTCGGTCGGCTCGCGCGCGGCACTCGCAAAGCTTCCGGTTATGCGCAAAGCGGACCTGGCAGCTTTGCAAAAGGACAATCCGCCCTTTGGCGACCTTAATGTCACTCCCCCTGGTAAAGCGCGGCGGTTATTGATGTCGCCGGGGCCGATCTTTGAGCCGGAAGGCGGAGGCGCCGATTGGTGGGGCGCTGCGCGTGCGGTTTACGCTGCAGGAATTCGCCAAGGCGACATCGTCCACAATTCCTTCGCCTACCATCTCACGCCCGGCGGTTTCATTCTTGAATCGGGCGCACATGCGCTTGGCTGCGCGGTCATTCCCGGTGGTGTTGGCAATACTGAGCAGCAGGTCGAAGCGATCGCCCATTACAAGCCCTCAAGCTATATCGGGACACCCGATTTTCTGAAGATTCTGCTCGACACCGCGGAAAAGACTGGCAAGGACGTGTCCTCGATCAAGCGCGGCCTCGTCTCCGCTGCGGCTTTGCCGGCCTCGCTGCGCGAAGAACTCGGCAGACGCGGCGTGGCCGTGCTGCAATGCTACGCGACCGCCGAGCTGGGTGTGATCGCCTACGAAAGCGATGCGCGAGAAGGCATGATTGTGAATGAGACCGTGATCGTCGAGATCGTACGGCCAGGCACCGGAGACCCTGTGCCGCAGGGCGAAGTCGGGGAGGTGGTTGTTACGTCATTCAATCCTGACTATCCAATGATCCGCCTTGGGACCGGCGATCTGTCGATGTTCATGCCAGGTATTTCGCCTTGTGGTCGCACCAATGCGCGCATCAAGGGAT
>JBATYN010000168.1:0-2259 GCA_049674125.1 Pseudolabrys sp.
AAAGTGGACGTCGGCTAGTGCACTGCACATCTTCGCTGAGCAGCGCGCCTAGCGATAAATGTACTCAACTCGTCGCGTCGCCGGTTCGACCAGAATCGGTACATTATTAACGTAAGCATACTGATAGTCGAAACCCGGTACGGGCGACAGCACAACGTCTTCCGGCAGGCCAAAGCCTTCGACCACCTCACCATTCAAAAAGACCGGCGCGACCGGGTGGCTGACCACGTAAGTGCCAACGGTAGGCGGCGGGGTTACGACTAACGGTTCCGCCATCGAGGGTCGCGCAACTAGCGTCCCAGTGATTGTTGGAGCCGCAACAGCACTGCCGGTAGTTTCGATCGGCTCCTGGTATGTCACCGTAGGAATATCGTTGAGCCGCTCCGCAACAATTAGTGAACGACCCGATAGCTGCGCCGTCATGTATTGCGCGTAGGCCCAGCCTTGTCGGCTATTGTAACTCACCTGACACCACAAGCTGCCCCGGATGCATCCGATAATTGTTGCGTGGCCACGATCCGGTATGGCGCCGACAATGCTGTGTTGCGGTCCGGGACCTGAGCGAATGTTAAGCGGGGTGCTAGCCGTTGCAATGGTTTCAGCCGATGCTGACGTTGACAGCATGGCAAATGTCGAAAGGGCAACGGCAAAAAGCGTTCTCTCGAATTGCATGACCGATCTCCTTATCATTGGGATGAGGGCGTAACGCCTTGGCCGTTTGGGTGTTCCGCATTCTGAGTTCCATATGCAAACCAGCGCGCCAACATTTGATTGGTTCCAACACCGGCGCCAACAGCTGAGCGCAATGTTTGATTGGAAGTGGATAGCTTGGCCGTCAGACAAGGTTGTTGCCGGTGGCAAAGTGCTAGAATGTACCGACCGAGCGTAAGCGGCTGACTCGGTGTGGAGGACGCTTCCATGAGACAGACCAACTCATTTGCAGCACTTGTTTTCATCGTAATTCTCGCAATCGGCGCAGCCCTCGCCTACGCGATGTACGGGATTTCAGCCAGTTGGGTGAGCAACCAGCTTATCGCTGCTGCCCTCGTCGTCGCTTTTGTCGTTTCCTTCGCCACCAAGGTCGCGGATCAATGGGACCGGGCCGTTGTCTTACGGCTCGGCCGCTTCCACGTACTGCGGGGACCCGGGCTGTTTTTCATTATACCGATCATTGACACCATCCCTTATTGGATCGACACGCGGGTGATCACCTCGTCATTTACCGCAGAACGCACGCTCACCAAGGATACCGTGCCGGTGAATGTCGATGCCGTGCTGTTCTGGAAAGTCGTGGACCCGATGAAAGCCGCGCTCGACGTCGCAGATTATAGAGGTGCCATCAATTGGGCGGCGCAAACCGCATTACGCGACGTTATCGGCAAGACTGTCCTGTCTGACATGCTGGAAGGCCGGGAAAAGATCAGCACCGAATTGCAGAAGATCATCGACGAGCGCACAGAACCGTGGGGCATCAACGTCATTTCAGTGGAGGTCAAGGATGTGTTGATTCCGCCCGCTCTGGAGGATGCCATGTCGATGCAGGCGCAAGCCGAACGTGAGCGTCAGGCCCGTGTCATCCTGGGCGATTCGGAGCGACAGATTGCGGAGAAATTCGTCGAGGCTGCGAACACCTATGCCAGCAATCCAAACGCCCTTCATTTGCGGGCGATGAATATGTTGTACGAGGGACTGAAGCAGAATTCCACCATCGTCGTCGTGCCTAGCACGGCGGTTCAAAGCATGGAGCTTGGCAGCATTGCCGGACTAACGGCGCTAACGATGGGTCTTGGCCAGAAGGGGAGCAAGCCGCCGTCCGCCGAACCCCCGCCGCAAGCGTAATTTCCGACTATGCGTCTAGCGGGCATGTCCGCTTTCGGGGGTAAAGCGGACATCGACCAACCATTGTTGACCGGCCTCTATTTATGAGCGCACGCCTAGGTCCGTTGACGTGGATCAGCGCGGTGTTGCACTAATTGGATAGGTGATCTAAGGCGAAATTTGCTGGATAACCGGGGCGGCCACAACGACTAATTGACGACTAAAATTTTAGCGGGACGTCTGAGAAACATCGATAAATTAAACTTTGCGGGCGTAGTTCAATGGTAGAACGGCAGCTTCCCAAGCTGCATACGAGGGTTCGATTCCCTTCGCCCGCTCCAATGCTTAGTCAATTTTGGCACAAAGTTTTGCAACGAGTTTTGCAAGTTATGTTCTCTTTCTGGCCTCGTTGAGCTGCCGGACTATTTCCTTAGTGGCCGC
>JBATYN010000169.1:0-2385 GCA_049674125.1 Pseudolabrys sp.
CAATGGTGCCGCTTTCGACAAGGCTTATGTTGCCAACGAAGTCGCCTACCACAAGACCGTGAACGGCGCGCTCGAAAACACGCTGATCCCCTCGGCCAGCAACGGCGAGCTCAAAGGTCTGCTCCAAACCGGCTTGAAGATCTTTCAGGGCCATGAGCAGCACGCCGAGCATGTTGCACGCGACGTGAAGTAGCGGAGGCCTCCGCAATGACGCCGGGACGGTTTAGCCTGACAGCCTTCATCGTGTGCGGGTTGTTTTCTGCCCCGGCGCACACGGAAACGATTCAGGTCGTTATCGATAAACTCGTGTTCGCGCCGATCGAAGTGAACGCCAAAGTGAACGACACCATTGAGTGGGTAAACAAAGATGCGCTGCTACACACTGCAACGGCGACGAACGGTGAGTGGAATATCAGCATTGCGCCAAAGCAAAACGCGCGGCTGGTGTTGAACAAGCCGGGCGCTGTCGACTATTTCTGCAAGTTTCATCCCAATATGAAGGGACGCGTGGTTGTGGCGCCGTGACGCGGCCAGCGGCTAGAGGACTTTGCCGGGATTGAGGATGCCGTTGGGATCGAGCATGCGCTTCAAGCCCCGCATCAGCTCGAGCGCGACCGGATCTTTCACTTTCGGCAGTGAATCGCGCTTCAGCTTGCCGATGCCGTGCTCAGCCGATATCGAACCGTGATACTTGAGGACGACCTTGTTAACGGCGTCATTGACCTCGCCCCAGCGAGCAAGGAACTGGGCCATATCGGCGCCGATCGGCTGGCTAACATTGAAATGCACGTTGCCGTCACCGAGATGGCCGAACGGCACGGGCCGGCAACCCGGAATGATGGCTTTGGCAGCCGCGCTTGCTTCGGCCAGAAAATCCGGCACCGACGCAACCGGTACCGACACGTCCGCCTTGATCGATCCTCCTTCCGGCTTTTGTGCTTCCGGCAGGATATGGCGCAAATGCCAGAACGCCTTCGCCTGATCGATGCTGGCCGCAACGGTGGCGTCCTCCACCAGCCCCTGCGCGCTGGCATCGGCAAGCAGTTGGTCAATGCTTTCGCGCAAGCCATCGCCATGCTGTGATGACACTTCCATCAGGACGTACCAGGGATGCTTGGCGGTGAGCGGGTCGCGAACGCCATGAGCGTGCTTAACCGCAAATTCGATCACATCGCGCACAATCAATTCGAAGCTCGTCACTGTGCCGCCAACACGCGCCTGCGCCATATTGAGCAATGTGACGGCGGCCTGCGGCGAGGGCACGCCGACGAATGCAGTTTCCACCGCATGCGGACGAGGGAACAGCTTGACCACCGCGGCAGTAATGATGCCGAGCGTGCCTTCGGCGCCGACAAAAATATGGCGGAGGTCGTAGCCGGTATTGTTCTTCTTGAGCTTCGACAACAAGTTCATCATTCGGCCGTCGGCGAGCACGACTTCCAGCCCCAGCACCAAGTCGCGCGCGATGCCGTAAGCGACTGCGCCAGTACCGCCGGCATTGGTGGAAAGATTGCCGCCGATGGTGCAGCTGCCTTCGGCCCCGAGCGAAAGCGGGAATAGCCGGTCGGCGGCCGTTGCCGCTTCTTGCGCTTTTGCGAGCACGACACCGGCCTCGCAGGTCATGGTGTTGGACGCGGCGTCAATTTCGCGGATTTTATCGAGCCGCGTGAGCGAGAGGATCAGCTCGCCATCGAATGGAATTTGCCCGCCGACCAGGCCTGTATTGCCACCTTGCGGCACCAGTGGCGTCTTGGTCTCGTTGGCGAGCCTGACGATCGACTGAACTTCGGCGACCGAACCGGGGCGCAGCAGCATCGATGTACGGCCATGATAAAGGCCGCGGCCCTCGATCAGAAAAGGCTCAAGCGCAGCCGGATCGGTAATGGCGTATTTGTCGCCCACAATGCTCGCAAAGCGCGGCAGCAGGTCGGGCGATGGCGCTCGGCGGAGCCGTTCATTCATTCCGGCTGTCGTCCTTGTCTCGGTGCAGCGGCACGCTTGAGGCGATCGTTGATCGCCTCGCCCAGGCCATCGTGCGGCACCTTCATTACCGCGATGCGCCTGACTCCGGAAGCGTCCAGCGCGCGGAGATGGGAGAAGAGGTTCGCCGCGGCCTCAATCAGGTCGCCGCGGGGCGACAGATTGAGCATTGCGCCCGAAGCCGCCGCCGCCGGGCCGAAGGCGAGCAGCGCTTCCCCCGGCTGCGAAGCATCGGCGTCAAGACGTAGCGCAGCCTTCGGTGCGTAATGCGACGTCATCATGCCCGGCGCCACCGGGGCTTCATCAGCGATTGGCGCGATCGCGAGCGCGCTGCCGAGAACGCGTTCGATGGCTTCGCGTGGAATGCCGCCCGGGCGCAGCAGTGCCGGCTGCTCGATGCAGGAT
>JBATYN010000170.1:0-15539 GCA_049674125.1 Pseudolabrys sp.
TATCGTCGAGGATCGTGACGTCGCGGCCGACGATCCGGGCTTCTACGAGCATGAGCGGCAGCTCGGATACGGGTGCGCGCATGCTCATCCCGCGTAGCGTTCACCGGCGCGGCGCATGCCCCACGCCACGGCATTGATGAAAAACACGATGAAAATCAGAATGATACCGAGACCGACGGCGAGTGGCAGGTCGCCTTTCGATGTTTCCAGCGCGATGGCGGTCGTCATCGTGCGCGTGAAGCCGTCAATATTGCCGCCCACGATGATGATGGCGCCGACTTCTGCCGCCGCCCGCCCAAACCCTGCAAGTAAGGCTGTAACCAAGCTAAATCGTGCATCCCACACCAAGGTTGCTACGCGTCCTGCCGGGCCGATGTTCATGGCCGCGAGTTCGTCACGGTATTCGACCCACAAATCTTCGATCGTCTGGCGCGACAGTGCCGCGATGATTGGAGCGACGAGTATCGTTTGCGCAATAACCATGGCCTTGGGCGTGAACAGCAGACCCCAATCGCCAAGAGGGCCAGAGCGCGATAGCAACAGGAAAATTGCCAACCCGACGACGACCGGCGGCAGGCCCATCAGGGCGTTGAGGATCACGATCACAGCTTCGCGTGATCGAAAGCGAGTAAGGGCTAATAATGCGCCCGCGGGCACACCAATCACTGCTGCAAACAGAGTCGCGCTCAAGCTGACCAAGAGCGATAACCGTACGATCGCAAACAACGCGGGATCACCGCTGAGGACCAATTGAAGTGCTGAGGCATTTTCGTGCATGGGGCAAACCGGGGTGCCCCGTATAATTAAAACTTACCGAGCCCAGAGCAAGCCAATGCGGGTATCAGTATGTAATATGTAAATTGTGTCGTTTGACGACATAGCCTGAGGCTATGTACGCCGCCGTCCCAGGCCAAAATGCACGCCTGTCAATACGCGAACCGGCTGAAGTCAAAGGCTCGGTTGAGAATAAAAACGAGCGCCAAAAATCCAGTTGCTGCAGCGACCAAGACGACAGCGCCGAGATAGTGCGCTTTCACGACCTCGTGCTGCCCCGAATCTGGATTTTTCCGAATATCGTGCATTGTGGTCAACGGCCAAGAAGAGGCCATTGCTAGACCGCTCAGGCATCGTGAACTAACGAATATATATGATGGGCACTATCTGACCTGCTGATGCCAGCTTGCGACCGACGCATAGCTCCACAGCCGGCGGCGTTGGCCAGTCCGAAGGGAAGGCGTGCAGAGCGAGGCGAAAACCGCGCAGCTTCATCGGACTCTGCTTTTAGGGCTTGATGTCGAACTCACGTGTGAATTTTGTATATGTGTCTTTCTGCTCGGCCAGGAATTTCCCGAATTCGGCGCCGCAAAAGAGATTGATGAACATCCCCTGACCTTTGAGCCTTTCGGCGACATCGGCCGTTGCAACAGCATCGGAAATGGATTGAGAAAGCTGGGCGAGCACGTCTTTCGGAGTCTTTGCCGGAGCAACAAAACCGAACCACACGGCCGCGTCGAGATCGTTGTAGCCGCTCTCGGCCAAAGTTGGGACATTGGGAAGCGGCGCAACGCGTTTTTTCGCGGGCACAGCAATCGGCCGCAGCGCGCCGGAGTCGATCTGTCCCTTGAGATCGGAATAATTGGCAATCACGGCTGTGATCGTGCCGGCAAGGGTAGCGTTCATCGCAGGAGGTGAGCCTGGATAGGGGACATAAGTCATGTCGACTTTGGCATCGCGTTTGAGTAGCTCGCCTGCGATGTGAACAATCGAGGCCGGGCCTGTGCTGCCATACGACACCGCACCGGCTTTAGTTTGCGCCAACTTCAGAAAATCAGCGAGATTTTGAATATCCGATTTGCTGCTGACAGCAAGCACCGCTGGAGTTGCAGCGATGTAGCAAAGCGGCTCGAAATTGCTGACCGGATCGTAGTGGCCGGGAAAGAGGATCGAACTCAGGATGAAAGGGTTTTCAACGAGCAAGACTGTTGTACCATCGGGCGTCGCGCGCGATACAAATTCGGTTCCAACGATTGAGCTTGCACCCGGCCGATCTTCGACAACGATTGATTGGCCTGTTTTTTGAGTTATGGCTTGTCCGACAACACGGGCCACGACGTCGCCGGTGCCGCCAGCGGCATAGGGAACGATCATCCTGACGGTCTTGCCGTTAAGGGATTGCGCAACAGCCGGTTGAACGATCAGCGCGAACAATACAATGAAAAGACAAAAACCGATGAATCTTATTTTGGTCATTTCGCTCCCCGAATTGGTCTTTGCATAGCCTGAAGGCGTCCAGTTCTCGTTGCAAGGTAGCGTCTAACCTGAGGTTGGCGTCTTGCGGCTTTGGATCGCCACCCAGATGCGATACGGCGTTACCGGCATTTTGATGTCGTCGATTCCATACGGCGCCAGGGCGTCGGCGATCGCGCTGACAATCGCAGCGGGTGCCCCCGTTGTCCCACCTTCGCCACCCGCTTTTATACCGAGCGGGTTCGTGGGTGACAGCACTTCGACGATCTTCGTGACAAATGACGGCAATCGGTCGGACCGCGGCATTCCGTAGTCCATGAATGAGCCGCATAGAGGCTGGCCAGCGGAATCGACGACGCATTGTTCCGACAGTGCCTGGCCGATGCCCTGTACGATTGCGCCATGGGTTTGGCCATCGACAATTAGCGGATTGATGCAGCGCCCCACGTCGTCAACCGATGTGTAGCGGGCGAGGCGCAGGTCACAACTTTCCGGGTCGATCTCAATTTCGCAAATGGCGCAGCCGTTCGGAAAAACAGGCTCATGCATTTCGTTGTCGGTGATGACCGCAAGCCCGGCAGAAAGGTCTTCCGGCATTTTGTGGCGGGTCATCTCATACGCTAGCTCGAAAAAATCGAAGCTGCGATTGCTGTCCCTGGCCATAAAGCGGCCATCGATGAATTCGACGCGATCCGGTGGCGTGTCTAAAATCATTGCAGTGACACGCTTGCCTTTGGCGATCAGCTCGGTCGCGGCCAGAGAAAATACAGTCGCAGCGTGGCGCATGGAGCGGCCAGAATGAGTACCGCCGCCGGCCTTCACTACATCCGTATCGCCAAAAATGATGTGCACGGTCTCGACCGGTACGGTGATCAAGTCCGCAACCACTTGTGCAAAGCTTGTTTGGTGGCCTTGCCCAGCCGGCTGGGTGCCGATGATAACCTCCACACGGTGATCCGGGCTGATTTTGATGCGGGTTTGCTCCTTCGGCGCGCCAATAGAGGATTCGACATAGTTTGCGAGTCCAAGCCCTAGGAGTTTGCCGCTTTTTTTGGCGTCGCGCCTGCGGGCCTTAAAGCCAGCCCAGTCGGCGAGTTGCATCGCGAGGTCCATATTCTCCTCGTAACGCCCGCTGTCGTAGAGCATGCCGACAGCGTTTCGATAGGGCATGGCCTTAGGCTTCACCAGATTCCGGCGGCGCAAGCTGACGCGGTCGATGCCGAGCCTTTTGGCGGCGATGTCGATCAAGCGCTCGATCGCGAAGGTAACCTCGGGACGGCCGGAGCTGCGATAGGCCTGTGTCGGGACGGTATTCGTGAAGACGGAAACTGCGCGAAGCGAAGCGACGGGGATGTCGTAGTTGCCCGTAATCAATCCGGCCCCTTTGCTCAGAGGCGACAGCGAAACGCAGCGCGCTCCGGCATTGCTGATGTTGGTTGCGCGCAACGCCAGGAAGCGCCCACGTTCATCGAGGGCGAGTTCATATTTTGCTACGAGGTCGCGGCCTTGGTAATCGCTGGTGAAGCATTCCGAGCGTGTGGCCGTGTACTTGACCGGGCGGCCCAATTTGCGCGCAGCCCACAATACGAGACCGAACTCAACATATACGCGATTGCGCGTGCCGAAATTTCCGCCGACATCATAAGACAATACGCGGATGCTCTCGGGATCGACGCCTAGCACGGACGCAAGTTCTCGCTTCTGGCGCACCGCACCGCCGCTTCCAGCATATATTGTGTAGCGTCCTTTCGCCTCGTCGTACTGTGCTACCGCGGCGCGAGGCTCCATCGGCACCCCGGTCACGCGGTCGATATGGAAGTCCATTGAGACGACGTGCGGAGCATCTGCGAGAACTTGCCCGGTCTTGGCGGCGTCTCCAAATTGCGTGTCGACAAGGATATTGTTGTGAACCTCCTCCCACACGTTCGGCGCGCCGGGCCCCATAGCCTCCTCGGAATGCGTCACGCTGGGTAGAATTTCATAATCGACGATGACCGCTTCTGCAGCGTCCAGCGCTTGTGTCTGTGTGTCCGCAACAACCATCGCAACGGCTTCGCCCACGTGCCGTGCTTTGTCTGGTGGGAGAAGCAAATGCGGTCCTATAAAGATCTCGCTCGCCCCGGGCCCCTGCAATTTCATGTCAAATTTTGTCTTAGGGAGAGGGTCGTGTTGGATGGCGCCAAGTCTGTCGGCGAGACAATCGGCGCCCGTATAGATGCCGAGAATGCCGGGCATTTTGATCGCTGCCCTCTTATCGATGCCGACAATACGCGCGTGGGCATGCGGTGAACGAACCATCGCCGCATAAGTCTGGCCAGGAAAATGGAAGTCGTCGCTGAACTGGCCGCGCCCCGTCAGAAGTCGCGCATCTTCGTTGCGCGGCATCGGTTTGCCGATGAAGCGAAAATCTGGGTTTCTGTTGGTCATCGAAGGTGAGATTGCGGCACCGATCAGGGGACAGTTGATCGCAAAATGAGCGGAAATCCAACCATTTTGCATATCGGTCAAACGCCTTGCTGCATAGCTGACCATAGGAAATACTTATGGCGCTCCGGCCGCGCTGTTTTCATGTATTGTGTGCGTCATGAAACATCTGGCGATCAAAGCCTCAAATACCCCGCTTCTTGTCGGCATTACCGGCGCTTCGGGGGCGATCTACGGGGTCAGACTTCTCGAACTGTTGCGCGTTTGCAATGTCGAGGCACACCTTGTCGTATCTCGTGCCGCCCAGATAACGCTCACTTATGAAACCAGCTTCAAGCTTGCGGACATTGAGCGTCTGGCCTCGGTCGTCTATTCCAACGATGATATTGGTGCTGCCTGCTCCAGTGGTTCGTTCCCGACGCGGGGGATGGTGATCGCGCCGTGCTCGATCAAAACCATGTCCGAAATTGCGACAGGAAATACTGCGAACCTGATTTCGCGCGCCGCCGATGTTGTGCTGAAGGAACGCCGACGTCTCGTATTAATGCTGCGGGAAACGCCACTTCATATTGGGCATATCCGTAATATGGCGACTGTGACCGAAGCGGGCGGGATCATTTATCCGCCGGTTCCGGCATTTTACGCCTTGCCAAACTCAATCGAAGAAATGGTCGACCACACGCTCGCGCGCGTATTGGATCTTTTTGAAATTGATACGGGATTGACGCGCCGCTGGACCGGCAAGCGCGAGCGGCCGAAAAATCGAGAGAAGACAGAAAATTCGTGAGCGGTGAGCGAACAGCGTGGTTCAAAACGATGGCATCGAAAGCATTGTCAGTGGTCTACAATACGACAATGAATTTTGGCGGTTTTCACTCTCAGTCTACAAACAGAATGAAGTCGCCCAAGAGTGCCTGGCGCTGCAAGAGACGTCGGACACAAACATCAATCTCTTGCTTTTTTGTGCATGGGCCGGCACGCAGGGAATCGTATTGAGCAGTGAAAATATCGAAACGGCTTCGATGGCCGTCGCCGTTTGGGAGGAAACCATCGTTCGTGCGCTGCGAGGGATGCGCCAGAAAATAAAATCATTCGGCGCTGCCGGACTAGAGGACTTCAGAGCCCGCGTTAAAGATATAGAGCTTGAGGCCGAGAAAGTTGAGCAAGCAATCCTGTTTGGTTATTCGAAGTCCATTTCTGGTTCACCTGCGGGCACCGATCGTCGCGACGTCATCACCGATAACATAAAAAAATATATTGCAGTCAAGAGCGGTGCCGGGGAGGGGCATTCTCCTGAACGTTCCGCGCCCTATTTAGTTGGCGCTGCACTACGGCTCCGCTCCTGAGTGAGACTCGCGCGCGCGAGAGATTAAGGCCGGGGAGGAGCATCCTTATTCTCCTTTGTTGCATCCATCTCATGGATGACATGCGCCCAGCGCTCTGTTTCACTCTTAATGAATTGAGCAAAATCATCCGGGCTGCCGCCTCGCGGATCGACACCCTGTGTTTGAAGCTCTTTGATCACTTCGGGATTTTTCAAAGCTTTGTTCGTTGCCTCCGAAATCTTCTCGATGGTCGACTTTGGCATGCCGGCCGGGCCAAGAATCCCGAACCAAACGCCTGTATTGTAACCGGGCAGGGCAGCCTCGGAGATCGTTGGCAGGTCGGGTGCTACACCTGCACGCTTAACCTCGCTTGTTGCCAGTGCTTTGACGCGTCCGTCCTTGATAAACCCGAGTACGGTAGACGCCGGCGAAAACATCACTTGAATGCGGCCGGAAATAAGATCGATCGCGGTTTGTGCGCTTCCCGGATACAAGACGCCGGTCATCTTGATGCCAGCCATTTGCTTGAACAATTCTGTCGCGAGATGCGGGCCGCTGCCAAGTCCTGACGCGCCGTAAAACAGCTCGTCCGGCTTCGCTTTGGCGAGGGCGATGAGCTCTTTCACGTCTTTGACATCGAGTTTCGGATTCACGACAAGAATGTTCGGAATCGAGCCGACAAGGACAATTGGAGCCATGTCCTTCTCGAAATTCGGCCCCTTGTTGGGCATCATTGTCGTATTGATCGTGGCGGCAATCGTGGCAAACAAAAGCGTGTAACCATCTTTCGTGCTTCGTGAGACATATTCGGTCGCAACCAAGCTGCTGGCGCCGGGACGGTTTTCGACGATGACCGTTTGCCCTAACAGTTCGCCGAGCCTGTGGCCGATCATGCGTGCTGCAACGTCTCCACTTGACCCCGCGGCAAAGCCGACAATCAGACGGATCGGATGCGTCGGATAGGTCTCCTGAGCCGTGGTCACCGACGCCATGGCGAAGAAAACTGTGAGGAGGGCTGCAAGGGATTTCAGTGGGGTCATGATGAATTCCGCGAACGCTGGAATGGCCCAGGAAGGACTGGAGATGTCAGACCAATTTTGGTTCTATTACAATATGATGGTACGACGTAAGGGCGTCCAGCTCGCGACTTTTTGAACACCCAAGATGCCCGGCAACGAATTTTTAGCCGGCACCGGAGATCCGCAAATGAAATCGGCCACGAGGCAAAAAGCGCCTTCCGATTTGCAGGCACATATTGCGCTGCTGACAGAGCGGGGACTGCTCACCCGCATTGAACGCCGCATTGACAAGGATTCGGAGCTTCACCCTCTCGCGCGCTGGCAGTTCCAAGGCGGTTTGCGTGAGCAGGACCGGCGCGCCTTCCTGTTCACGAATGTTGTTGGCGCTCACGGGGAAAGTTACGACATTCCCGTCCTCGTCGGCGGGCTTGCTGCCTCACCGGAAATTTATGCGACCGGCCTCGGCGTGCCTGTAGAGGACATCGGATCTTTGTGGGTGAAGGCGATGGCTAATCCCATCGCGCCGGTTTTGGCCGATAAAGCTCCGTGCCAGGAGGTGATCCAGACCGGCAAGGATTTGCTGGCCGAACATGGCGGGCTTGCAAGCCTTCCTGTTCCGATCTCTACGCCGGGATTCGATTCCGCGCCCTATTTAACGGCGACACTTTGCGTGACCAAGGATCCCGAAAGCGGGATCCAGAACATGGGCACCTACCGCGCGGCGCTCAAAGCCAATGATCGGCTTGGTGTGCGCATGGCCTCGCGGCTCGGCGGTGCCGGCGGATATTTGCATTGGCAGAAATACAAGAAGCTCGGCAAACCGATGCCCTGCGCAATTGTCGTTGGATGTGCGCCTGCCGTTCTCTTCACAGGACCGCAAAAACTTCCTGTTGATCTCGATGAACTGGATGTTGCCGGTGGCTTAATCGGCGAGCCCGTCAAGACGGTACGCTGCAAGACCGTCGATTTGGTGGTACCAGCGGATTCCGAGATCGTCATTGAAGGATTGATCGACACGGACCTTCTGGAGCCTGAAGGGCCGTTCGGGGAAAGCCACGGGCATGTGGCGCTCGAAGATTTCAATATGTCGATGCAGGTCACGGCAATTACCCGCAAGCACAAGCCCGTATTTCTGTCGATTATCAGCCAGGTGACGCCGAGCGAGTCGTCGGTTCTCAAAAAAGTCGCTTATGAGCCGATGTTTCTCGAACATCTGCGCCACGCCCTCGGCATACGAGGCATCAAGCGCGTGGTTATGCACGAGCCATTCACCAATCTGCGCAAGGTCATCTTTCTTCAATTTGAGAGAGGCGCGCCCAAAACCGAAGTGTGGCGGGGTATGCAAGGCGCCGCGACTTTGCAGGCTCAATGCGGAAAGCTCGTCATTGCAGTATCGGAGGACATTTCAGCGGACAATGCCGATGCGATCTTCTGGTCTTTGGCCTATCGATCAAATTTCATGGAGGATGTGCATATCGTTCCCTATCGATCGAGCGGACACGGGCCGAAATCCGGGCGTGCCGCGGTTGATGGCACGCTGATGATCGACGCGACGCTCAAGCACGACATGCCGCCTTTGGCGCTGCCGACCGAAGAATATATGACGCGGGCAAAAAAAATATGGGAAGAGCTTCGTCTGCCTCACATCGTGCCGCAGGCTCCATGGCACGGATATGACCTTGGCGATTGGGACGAGGAGTGGACCGGGTTTGCAAATGCCGCGGTGGCCGGCGATTGGCGCCAGAGCGGAAAATCAACCTACGAACGTAGGCATGGAAATTTAATACCGGAAACCCCAGTGCGATCCGTCGAATTGCCGAAGAAAAACTAGCGGGGTCTTTTGATGAAGGTTTCGCCGTTGAGATAGCTGCCTCTGGAGGGGCACATGCCGAAAATATGTTTGCTGAAAATCAGAGGTGTTTTGGCATTTGTCCTCGTGGTTGCCGGGTTCATTTTGTTGGCCGCCCCTACGCAGGCCCAAAATTATCCGAGCCGCGCCGTCAAAATCATTGTTCCATTTCCCGCCGGTGGAACGGCCGATGCCATACCGCGCGTCATTGGCGATTGGCTTTCCCGCAAATGGGGTCAGCCCGTCATCATTGAAAACCGGAGCGGAGCGGGCGGAAATGTGGGTGCCGAGCTTGCCTATCGGGCTGAGCCGGATGGCTACAACTTGTTATCAGCGCCACCGCCGCCGTTGGTGATCAATCAGAACCTTTATCAGAACCTCGCCTTCGACCCGGCGCAGTTCGAGCCGGTGATTGTTGTCGCGCAGGTGCCAAATGCGCTGATGGTCAATCCAAACAACATCTCCGCCACGACTGTCGCGGAGTTCATTGCCTACCTCAAAGCAAATCCGGGAAAAGCAACATCAGCCACGCAAGGAATCGGCACAACGTCGCATCTTACGTCGGAGATGTTGCAGATGATGGCGCAGGTCAAGGTCCAGAACATCCCCTATCGCGGTTCAGCACCCGCACTACAAGGGCTGCTCGCTGGCGACGTCGATTTTATGTTCGACAACCTCGGGGTATCGCTGCCACTCATTCAGAGCGGAAAACTGCGCTTGCTTGCGGTGGCGTCAGCGAAACGCCTTGCCTCGCTGCCTGGTGTGGCAACTATGGCCGAAATTTTACCGGGATTTGAATCGGCCGCTTGGTATGCGGTCGTCGCACCGCCAAAAACGCCAAAAGCAATTGTTGAGAAACTGAATGCCGATATCAACGAAGCTTTACGTCAGCCAGACGTGCAGGATCATTTGAAAAAACTGTCGGCTGATATTGTCGGGGGCTCTGTCGACGAGACGACAAAATTCATGCGCAAGGAAGTGGATCGCTGGAACGAAGTTATCAAAACCGCAAATGTGAAGATGCAGTGACTGGGAGGTGGCTAAGCCAGGCTCGCTGCAACAGCTTTGGCTTCCGGAACCACGTCGTGGTCATAGAGACGTTTACGGAAAGCCGCATGGGCAGCAATCTCAGCGTCCCTGATGCCAAGATCGGCGTAAGCTGAATCATATCGCAGGCCGTTTTGGCGCGCGCCAAGTTGGACTTGTGCCACGCGCTCACGACGAAGACGCTCATAGGCGATGAGGGCTGCCGGGGCCTGTTTCCGATCCGTGTGCACGAGAATTGTCGCAAGTGCCATTCCATCCTCTATCGATTGGTTAGCGCCCTGTCCAAGATGGGGAAGCATTGGATGGGCGGCATCTCCAAGCAGTGTGAGCCGTCCTCGCGTCCAGGTTTCTAGCGGCTCACGATCATAGAGGGCCCACCGGAACGTTGTTCGGACGTGCTGCAAAAGCGACTCGATACGTGGATCCCAGCCGCCAAACTCCAGACGAAGCAGATCAGGATCACCCGGAGCCGACCACGATTCTTTCATCTCCTGGTCCGCCGGCACGAATCCGACGTAGTTGATGAGCTCGCCAGCGCGGACAGGGAATGTGAGGAAGTGCTTACCTTTGCCGAGCCACATCAGCCATGCATCGGCCGGCCAGCGTGGAATGAGCTTGTGCGGCACCACGCCCCTGTAGGCGATAGAGCCAGAAAAGACCGGATTGGACGGAGGAAATACATAAGGCCGAAGCTCGGAGTGAATGCCGTCCGCACCGATGACAAGATCGGCTTCGACAACAGCGCCATTCGCGAATGACAGCCGAGCCTTATCCCGGCCCTGCTCAAAGCCAGTACATCGATGTCCGGTTTGCACGACCTCGGCTGGCAAGGCGTCCGCCAGGAACTCAATGAGGTCGGCCCGGTGCATGCCGAATGTCGCGTTCCAGCCAGAGGAATCAGTGACCTGGACCGGGGCGATCGGGGTTCCGTCGTGGCGGAAATATCGGGATTCTGGGCCAACCCTGGCTCCCCATTTCTCGACGGCCGGACCCAAGCCCACCCGCTGTATTTGGCGCACGCTGTTCGGTGTCAAAAATACGCCGGCCCCGACCTCGCTGAGGGCGGGGGCCTGCTCGTAGACCGACACTTGGAAGCCATGGGCGATCAGCGCTTTCGTTGCAAAAAGACCTCCGATCCCACCTCCGACAACTACGATTCGCCACTCGGCCATCACTCGGTCCTTGGCTCATAGCCGCGTACTACTCGAAAGCCCCATAGTTCAGGAGGTTCATTCATTTGACGCTACTCCCCGCTTCGGAAAACGCCAAGGCACTGCTAAGTTTGTGCAAACTGCCATTTAGTTTTCAGGCTGTATGGCAGGCGATGCGGGGCGGCGGCGATAGATCGAGGCGGGGGAGGAGCATGGAATTTCTCAAGCACACCGAATGGCCCATGTGGTTCGGCTACGCGGCGGTAGCGTCCAGCATCGTCACGTGCGCCATGAAAACCATGATTCCCCTGCGCGTTGTCAGCATGACCTGCAACGCACTCTTCATTGTTTACGGATTTTTTACGGGAATATACCCGACGCTTATATTGAATTTAATTCTGCTGCCGCTCAACACAGTGCGGTTGCACCAAATGCGAAAGCTAATTCAAGACGTTGAAGCCGCGGCCTCATATGGTGAAACGTCGATCGACTGGTTGAAGCCCTTTATGTCCAACCGTAGTTTCCGCAAGGGGGAAGTCGTCTTCCACAAGGGAGACGTGGCCGACGCGATGTTCTACAGCGTGAGTGGTCGATATCGTCTTCGCGAAATGGGGATCGAAATCCCGGCTGGTCAGGTATTTGGCGATCTTGGGCTTCTCGCGCCGGATAACAAGCGCACGCAGACGATCGAGTGTATCGACGATGGTTCGGTCCTGACTGCGACTTATCAGCAGGTGAAGGAATTGTATTTTCAGAACCCGCAATTCGGGTTTTATTTCCTGCGGCTGACGAGTGAGCGCCTTTTCAACAATATCAGCCGGCTTGAACAAGAGCTTGTCAGTAAAAATGCCCAGCTTGCGGCGCTTGGGCACTAGTCGCGTGGACAGCGGGTCCCCGCGGCGCCCATGTCTCATTCCCACAAGTTCGAAGGGGAAATGATGCTGGTTTATCTGATCGTTGACTTTGACTAAGGTGCCCGATCACCTAGGGTACTATCGATTCTAGGTGTCGGGCTGTGCAAGATAAAAGAAACATCCTCCGGAAACGCGTCCTCAAGACAGCGCAAATTGTTCTGAGCGAAAAGGCGCCGAAGCTTGATTGTGCGGTCCGCAATCTTTCGGGCACGGGTGCTTGCCTGCAAGTATCGACGACGTATGGCATTCCGGCAAATTTCGACGTCATTATTGAGGGAGTCCGCCGCACTTGTCGGTCGGTATGGAGAACAGATACGAAGCTAGGGATCACGTTCGAATAAATATTCACAAAAACGGGCGTGGGGCGGCAAAACCTAAAATTTGAGACATCATTTAAAGCACTTCGAAAGTGGTCAATTTGGATAATGGGCTCCTTGATGCAGGAGCCGCCAATGCGCGATTGGCTGTTTTTGTTGGCCCCCCCGGCGCTGATTTTTTATTTCATCGCCTTTCCTGAGCAGTTCTACGCATTTGTTGCGTGGGCAAGATATCTAATTTGACGAGTGCTGCGCTGGATTGAGGTCGGGCCACTACTCAAACGAGATGCCAAGTTTTTTGCCGTCTGACCAAATCACCCGGCAATGCCGCGACATGGCCTCGCCATCGATGGTGAGCAGAAATACTCCCGGTAAACCAAAGACAGTCCCGACGCGGAGGCCGGCGCCGCGGGCGGTCAGATCGTCGATGGCGCAAGGCATGACTTGTCCGGCCGCCCCAAATTTGATGATGCCGCGTGTCCCTGGGGAAACGCGGTCATCTTTCCGGCGCTCGGACATTGGCGGAAGTTATCTTGCTTGGTAGTTCGCGACTGACGGTGTGGCGGCCTCGTCGTCACGTATCGGGGGAGTGGTCGTCCCTGGCAACATATATGTGCGCGTCCGTTTGCAAGAGTAACAAACGTACGTATTTCTCTGCATGTTGCGAACGACAGGATGGGGCGTCACGGCGACGTGGACCATGACCGTCCGGCATTGCGGGCAGATCGCATCTTTGTCGTACGTTTCGGTGCCAGCCATGGATTGTTGTACTTTATTAGCCCTCGAATTTAGACCGGGCACGCCCATTCGGTGACATCTTCTGGATAAATTAAATTACGAAGTTTAAGAATTCATTCATGAGGAAATACGCTGCTTTTGCTTGGCTATTTCCAGCTTTGCAAAGTCTCATCGCCAAGAGAAAGGCCGCCGCCGTGCCAATCCCGATTGGCCGGACGACAATTGGCTCAGGCTAGCGTTTGGGTTCGCATGAGCCGTTTCAGTCATTGGCTGGATCAATCAAGTGTCGATATTGGCGTAAGATGCGTTTAGCTTCGTGCCGTCTTGTTTCGGCGAGGGCGACCAAAAAGCGCGCAAAAAAGGCACGGCAACGGCCATGAATGCGAAAAATGATGACAAGCAATCTTGCCTGCGCAGCAAGTATTTTTCCACGATAGGCGCCCGGACTCGCCAGAGTTTGTGAGGGCACTTTCATCATTGATGTCCGAACCCCATCGCGGCGAACTCCACGGCACTTATCTCTGCCGCTCGCATAATGCGTCACCGGTGTTGGTATGAGCTTCTACGGCGCGCGCCGCGTTAAATGCCGCGATCTTTTGCGTCACTTCGGCGACCGCTTGTTTGATGCGGACAAAATCCGGCCGGACGAGGATTCCAAGATTGGTCAAGCGCACGGCAGACTTGCTGCGCTCGAAGAGTTGTCCGTCAAATTCGTGCTCGAGTTGCTGAATTGCGCGGGTGAGGGACGGCTGTGCTACTCCGCAGCGCTTGGCCGCCCGCGTGAAACTGCGTTCTTCACAGAGCGCAAGAAAGTAACAAATCTGATGAATTTTCATCGGTGCGTCCGTGACCTACCGCGTCGAAACTTCAATTGCGTGTGAGACGAATGGCGATGCGATCGCGACGCCGAGGGCTATCGCGTAAAACGCAAGCCAGATCGTGGCCACTGCGGTTTCAGAACGATTGTGGTTTTCGCTGCGCTGCCGGCGCGACGATCTTCGGTTGATGGGTGTACGCATGGCGACCTCCATTGTGGAGTCGCTATCACGCGGTCAAAACTGGAATGGTGAACTGGCTCACACTGAGCGGAATCAATTCTTGCGGTCCGCAGATTTCATGTAAGCCAATACCTCGTTAACCGAGCGATCCGGAAATTACGCAAATAGGCGGCCCTTGGTCGTTAAACGCCTCTCTCAAGAGAGACCTGGTGTTGCCGCCACCAGCCCTAAGGAGCGATCTCGCCTTGACCGGTTTTGGCGTGTGGGCCGCGAAATGAAAACCCTTGTTTTAGCAGGCGGCGCTCCATCTCCTCATCCGAGAGCGCTTCGTCCATCAGCGGCTGGTTCCCAAGCAGCTCCGCGGTTTCGTATGCCGCGCAAGCGACTGCGACGAGCTCGGTGGCAGTAAGCGATTCAAAAAACGACAACTGTTCGTCGACATGAGCGCTATCCGCGCCGACGCTGCTGTGAACCTTAAGAAATCGATAGGCGCGGGATTTCGGCGGGCAGATCGCTTCGATTTTGCGGATGAACGCCTCGTCCCGGCCCACCGCCATGCGTTCTAGGCAGTAGCTAAATCCGAATAGCGCAATCGGGCAGCTCGATTCTACATAGGAGCGGAAGCAGTCGGCGAACACCTCAGCGCTGGGTGGCTGAATAAGTCGAATGACCTCCGCGGCCGGAAGACCCAAACCCTCAATATCTCGATAAGCAAGGCTTGCATGCCCTTGTTCCTCGTCCGCTTTTTGGCGGGCGAATGTCGCAAGGTCCCGGCGACCGGCCGCTTCGAACCGTTCAGCCGCTCGACGGAAGAGGCCCGGGGTCTGTCCAGCAAAAATATAATTGCCCGCCAGCCAGCGAATGTATCGTGGAAGCGTGTAGGAGATAGTCGAGCGCGCTTGCTTGCCCTGGGCAAGACCTGCCGCGATGGCGCCCTCAACAAGGCTTGCGGCTACACTCGAGCGATCGGCCGCGACCGCGGATACAGGAAGAGTAGTGATGGATGAAGTTGCTACATCAGTCAGCCAGGATCGTCCATCCGGCATCGCGACCAGAAGCATTGTGGCGGTAACGTGGGCACACTGCGCTGGTGCGGCGGTATCAACGACCATGGCGTAATCCGGATATCACCTAGTGTACTCTGCTAACCCTGCCTGTATCACGATCTTGAGCGCATTCGGATCTGAAAATCGTCGAAATTCTTTTCCGCTAGCTGCCACCACATATAGCTGTCATTCCGAAAAGCGATGAGACTCTCGTAGATTCTCTTGAAGCGCGGATTTTTTTCTCCGATCTCGGCGTAGACGTCATTTGCCGCCTTGTAACAGGCCTCCATGATCTCTTGCGAGAATGCGCGCAGTAGCGCGCCGTCGGCAACGAGCCGCTTCAACGCCGAAGGATTCGCAGCATCATATTTTGTGGTCATCCAGTGTCCTGCGTCGCGCGCTGCAGCGAGGACGGCAGCTTGATACGGCTTGGGAAGGCTGTTCCATTTTTCCAGATTGACAAT
>JBATYN010000171.1:0-2083 GCA_049674125.1 Pseudolabrys sp.
CCGAGCAGTCGTTCATCGAGTCGAACTTCGACGGCAAGGTCAAGTTCAAGGGCAAGAACGTCGCCAAAAACTCGGATAACGAAGTGGTTGCGATGGTGCGCAATATGGTCGTCGCGGTCGTCGACCCTGATGGTACCGAGCGCGCACACCACCGAATCCCCTACGGCGCACGCATGCGCGTCGAGGATGGAGACAAGATCAAGCGCGGCCAACGCATTGCCGAATGGGATCCTTACACCCGGCCGATTCTGACTGAGGTGGAAGGCTCCATCGAGTTCGAAGACCTGGTAGACGGGCTGTCGATGTCGGAAGCACTCGATGAGTCGACCGGCATCGCCAAGCGCGTGGTCATCGACTGGCGCACCGGTTCCTCGCGCAATCAGCAAGATTTGCGTCCGGCGATCCTGATCAAATCGGGCAACAAGATTCTCAAACTCGCCCGTGGTGGTGAGGCGCGTTACCAGCTCGCCGTCGACGCGATCATCTCGGTCGATCCGGGTGGTCATGTGAAGGCGGGCGACGTGATTGCGCGTATTCCGACTGAAAGTGCCAAGACCCGCGACATCACCGGTGGTCTGCCGCGGGTGGCGGAGCTTTTCGAGGCGCGGCGGCCGAAAGAAGCAGCGATCATCGCCGAGATTGGCGGCACGGTGCGATTTGGCAAGGACTACAAGAACAAACGCCGCATCACCATCGAGCCGTCGGGCAAAGGTGATGAACCGAAGGAATATCTTATCCCGAAGGGCAAGCACATTCACCTTCAGGATGGCGACGTCATTGAGAAGGGCGATTATATCGTCGAGGGCAATCCTGCGCCGCACGACATCCTCGCCATCAAGGGCGTTGAAGAACTGGCCGCTTATCTGGTGAATGAAATCCAGGAGGTCTATCGCCTGCAAGGCGTCAATATCAACGACAAGCACATCGAGGTGATCGTTCGTCAGATGCTGCAGAAAGTTGAGATTGACGATGTCGGCGAAACCGAGCTGCTGCAGGGTGAGCAAATCGATCGGACTGAAATGGACGAGATCAATGCGCGCGTCGAGGCCGAAGGCAAGAAGGGCGCGTCCGGTCACCCGGTTCTGCTCGGCATTACCAAAGCCAGCTTGCAGACACGTTCGTTTATCTCTGCGGCCTCGTTCCAGGAAACGACACGCGTGCTCACTGAAGCCGCAGTCAACGGTAAGGCGGATACGCTCGACGGGCTCAAGGAGAACGTTATCGTTGGCCGCCTGATCCCGGCCGGCACCGGCGCCATGATGAACGGCTTGCGAGAGGTCGCCGTCAAACGCGACGCGCTCATTCTCGAAGAACGCGAGAAGGATGCTGCCAAGGCTGCGGCGAAGGCCGAGGCGGCTGCGGCTCCGGCGCTCCCGGCGGCGGAATAACTCTCGCCATCCTAAAGATCGAAAGGGCCGCCGTAGGGCGGCCCTTTTCTTTGCGCAGGAATGAGAGAAGATAGCAGTCCCGCACGCTGGAATTTGTCCCATGCATCTCCTTGTTCTCGCCGGTGACGGCATCGGCCCCGAAATAACGTCCGCCACGCTTGCCGTGCTTCGCGCTGTTTCCGAGCGTTTTGATCTGCGATTGCGTATTGAAGAAGCGGCGACCGGCCATGCGGGCCTGCGCGCACATGGACATACGATCCATCCCGACATCGTCGATAAAGCGCGGAAGGCCGACGGCATTGTGCTTGGGCCTACCTCGACGTTCGAGTTCAAAGATCCGGCGAAAGGTGAGGTCAATCCGTCGATGACGCTGCGCAAGAGCTTGGATCTGTTTGCGAATATCCGGCCGGCGCGAACTTATGCTGGCTTCCCGCTGCGCTGTGGCGAATTTGATCTGGTGGTCGCACGCGAAAACACCGAAGGATTCTACGCGGACCGCAACATGGCGGAGGGTAGCGGCGAGGTCCTTGTCACCAAGGATGTCGCCATTTCCTTGCGTCGTATCACACGTGCTTGCAGCGAACGTATTGCACGAGCGGCCTTTGATCTGGCGATGACCCGGCGCAAACGCGTCACCATCGTGCACAAGGCCAATGTGTTGAAAGTTACTGACGGGCTGTTCATTGAATCATGTC
>JBATYN010000172.1:0-13228 GCA_049674125.1 Pseudolabrys sp.
GCGCTGCACGGGGCGCGGCAGGCTATCATTACGCGACGTAACCTCGCTGCGCGGTATTGTTTCGCTGCGCGCCCCAATTTCGCTGCGCGAAGGAATTTCATTGCGTCCGCCGACAACTGCAAGCGCCGGTTCTTCGCGGACACGGCGTACCGGCTCGACCGCGTCGAGATTGCGGCCATGACGCGCAACAATGCGGTTGAGCTCCGCGAGGGCCTCGATCTGGTCGACAATGACCCGGCGCATCTGTGCGGCGCTTTCGGCTGTTTCTTGCGGCAACTCGAAGACGCCGCGGCGAAGCTCGTTGCGGGTCGACTCAAGCTCGCGCTGCATTTCGGCGGCCATCTGCTTCATGCCTTGCACGGCTTCGGCAAAACGCTCGTTTGCGGTCTGGAACAAATTCTGGGTTTCGCCGGCGGTTTGCTCGTATATCGCCCGCATTCCGTCCGCCGCGCGCCGGCGCTCTTCTTCGGCATTTTCACGAACGCGCTCGTATTGGTCGCTGATTGCACGCGTGCCCTCGGCACTCGATTCCGAGACAAGCCGGGCGACTTCGCGCGCGCGCGTAGAAGCGGCTTCCAGCGACTCGTCGAGAAGGCCGGAGAAACGGTTGAGCCGCTTTTCGAGATCTTCCGTACGGATATCGAGCGTCGCGACAAGTGAATCGAGCTGGACGCGGCGCTCATTCACACTGTCTTCGGTGCGCTGATTGCTATGATCGATGATATCCACGGCCTTCGCAAGATCGCGGCCGTGAATATCGAACTGGCGGGCAAGTTGGCTGAGATCCCCGATAACCTGGGTGGTGATGTCGCGGAAATTGGCGATGTTCGTCTCGACCCGGCCGGTTGCATCTCCGGTCGAGGCCGTAACGTCGTTCATCGCGGTAACAAACTCGGACACGCGGAGCATCAGCGTGTTCTCCAGAGCGCCCATATTCTCGTGCGCGCCGCTGAGCACTTCCTGCAGCATGATATTCGCTTCGCGCAGCCGCTCGAACAAAGCGGTCGTGTCCGCGCGCAGCATCGTGTGCGTTTCGAGCATCTCCTTGACGGTCGAGCTCGCGGTTTCCTTTGACTGGGAAATCGCCTTCTGCGTGACGTCATTGAGATCGTTCATCGTCCGAGTAACGACGTTGGTTGCCGCTTCGCCCGCGCTGTTAATCATGCGCGAGATCTCGGTGCTGTTGTCCATCATCGTGCGTGTAAAGGCGAAGCCCCGCTCTTCGATGGCCTTGACCGCCTGATCGGTCGCAGTGGTGACTTCCCGAGTGAATTGCTCACTCTTCTCGGTGATGGCAGACAGCACGCCGCCGCTCTTTTCGGACAGAACGGACGTCATTTCGTTCGTGCGCCGGGTGACGGCGGTCGCGATTTCATCGGCCTTGCCGACAAAGCTGCGCGCAACTTCCTCGCTCACCCCGACAAGGGTGCGCTCTACGTCGCCGGCACTGGTGCGAATTGCCTCGGTGGTGGTGAGTGCGAGCTGACCGAGCGAACGTTCCGCTTCGGCAGAGTTGACCTTGATTGCCTGGCTCAATTGCTCCAGGCGTGCATTGAGCGCGTCGGCGGCGGCCTTGCTGCGGGTCTCGATCTGGGTGGTTACGGTTTCGGCGCGGCCGATCAACAGTTCCTCGAAGCGCCCGATACGGGTGTCGAGATTATTGGCGACCTCGAGCGCGCGGGCGCCCAACGTCTGATCAATCTCGCCAATCTTGGCGCCGATCGTATCCGCGACTTCGGCGCCGCGTGAATTGATTGTGCCTGCCACCTCGCCGATGCGCTGGTCGAGCGCGCTGACGACTTCTTTGCCGCCTTCGGTCAATGTCTTGGCAAGGTCGGACACATGCGAGCCAAGCACCGTTTCAAATTGCGCGAGTCGCTGGTCGAGCGTGCCGGAAATTTCGCCAGTGCGGCCCGTTACGCGTTGATCGAATGTATCGACATAGTTGCGCAGAGCCTCTGCGACGTCAGCGGTTCGTTGGCCCAGCCGTCCCACCAGCTCGCCACCGTAGTTTTTCACGGTGTGGTCGAATTCGGTGATGTGGCGAGTAATCAGATTGCCGAGATTGCCGGCATCTCGCGCGATTTTTTCGGAAAGCTCGGTGCCGCCCTGATTGAACATATCCTCGAAGCCCTGCAGGCGTGCGGCCAGCATGTCTTTAACCGCTTCGCCACGGCTGTTGAGCGCTGACGCTAGCGTGTCCGCGCTGTCCCGGAACGTGTCCGCGACCGCATTGCTGCGGCCGGTAATGGTGTCGGTAATGCGGGCGCCGGTCTCTTCGAGTTTCGAGACGACATCGCCGCCGCGCAGCGAAAGATCGAGGACAAGCGAATCTCCGGTCGATTTCAGCGTGGTATTCACCTCGTCGGCACGGGCGGCAATCGTCTCGGCGAGGCGGGCGCTCGTGTCTGTGATGGCGTCGGTGAACTGTTGCGAACGGTTCGCCATGGTTTCGATCGTGACGGAAGACTTTTGCGCGAAGCCCTGCGCAACCTGGTCGAGGCGCGCCGTCATCATCTGCTGCAGGCGAGCCGCAAGGTCCGCGAACTCGTCATGGACGTGTTCGGTTTTGAAATTGAGGCTGGTCGAGAGCCGGTCGCTGGCGGACGAGATAGCGGTGGTCGCATGATCGCTTGTCGTTTCCAGGCGGTCGAGCAGAGTGGATCCGCGCTCGCTCAGGGCGTCGATCATGGAGTCGCCGGCATGGCCGAGCGCCAGAGTAATGTGCTCGCCTTTCTCGGTGAGGGAGCGCGTAACACGTTGCGCCACTTCGTTGACCTTATCGGCGACCAGATCGCCGACCGACGTAATGTCATGCGCAAGGTCAAGGTGAACGCTGGCGATAGCATTGCGCACCTGTTCGGCCTGATTGACCAATGTTTCGCGCTGGTTGGTCAATTCGGTGAGCAAATCGCGAATGCGGACTTCATTGTCGTTGTAGGCGCGTTCCAGCGCGGAAACTTCGTTATGAACGAGGGCTTCCAGTTCGGCGGCACGGGCGAGGGCACGTTCGACACCATCGCCCATCGCAGCAACTTCGCGGCGGATAGCCTGGCCGACCGTAACGATTGACTCGCGCGCGACCGTTTCAGGCTGGGCGAGGCGCATGGCCACCTCGGCCATGGATTCAGCGACCACACGCATGTCCTGTGCGCGGTTGAACATATGAGCGAGCACAAAGAAAAAGATGATCGGTACGACGATCGCCGCGGCGATTGCGATCAGCATGGCAAAGCCGCCATGCGCCCCAATCTGCATCTCCGTCCCCGAAACGATGGCGAGACCGCCAGCGGCCCAGATGAATCCGGCCACACCAGCCGCGATGTAGGGGGCGCGCGCCGATCGGTGGCGTAAGGTTTGCAGGATCTGGCCTATACCCGCGCGATCGTCATTCGCGGCACGGCGCGGCGATGTCTCGCCGGCGGCCCAAGTTGGCGGAACATCCTGCTGGAACAGGTCGGAGGAAATGTCGGACGCTGATTGGCCGCCAGCACCGCTATCGGCGCTGGCCGAGGGTGACCCGACCCGTGTGTCGGGCGCACGAATATTGAGGGCGTCCTGGATGGCGTTAAGTGCCTCTTCCGTCGCGTCTTTAGTTTTCTGTGGAATATTCGCCATTTCGGTCGTCGCCTCGTCATTACGCCGGACTGTCGCCGCGGCCCGAACCGTCACGATAACCGAAGCCTGCCATGAAACATGGCGTCGCTGCGGCCTACCCGCCGCAAACGTCCCCGATTTATCGCCCAGAAGTCATCCTATCGTCTTGGCAATGCGAAAGAAACTACCGCTGGTAAGGACTTTTTCATCATCGTTAACCGATTGCTAACCATAGCAAACGCGGTTCCCCGGCCCGCGCGACCGATCGATTTTGGCCGCTCAATTGAGGCCAGGGCACGGCCAAATACCTGTCATGGCCCTATGCGACGATGCACGGGTTACACCGCCAGTTAACCACCGGCGCGCTTGCCCGCCCCAAGCCATCGCCGCTTGGCCTCGCATTTACCTGGATTTGGTCCCGATCAGGCCAAACTGCGCGCCAAGAAAAAGATATGGGAGGCCGGTATGGCGCAAGCCGCGGTCAGGATCGTCGAAAGCTCGCCGGAAGCGACGCTCGAGAGCGCGGTGCTCGACCGCGCCCATCTGGCCCGCATGACTTTCGGTGATCGCAGCCTTGAACGAGAAGTACTGCAGCTGTTCGACCGTCAGGCCGAATTGCTCCTGGACCGGATGCGCACGAGCCCGCCCGCCGCCATCGCTACGCTCGCTCATACATTGAAAGGATCGGCCGCCGGTATTGGGGCGGGGCGCGTCGCACACGCCGCCGAAGCGGTGGAGTTGATCGCAGCCGGGACCCCGGGCGAATGCAGGCATGCGATCGATCAGCTTGCACAAACAGTTGACGAGGCCCGAAAGGAAATTGCTGCGCTGATCCGCGCACAATGACAGGGATGGCGCGCTCGTGGGAATGACTATATAGAAACCCCGCGTCAAATCCGGCGTGGCTATTCCCTGCTAATTCTCCTTATGGCGAAAATCACTTTTACCGACTCCAGCGGCAACGCCCGTACAGTCAATGCCGAGCTTGGCTCAACCGTGATGGAAACGGCCCTCCGCAACAATATTCCTGGCATCGAGGCGGAATGCGGCGGCGCCTGCGCCTGCGCAACCTGCCATGTCTATGTCGACGAAGCCTGGCGCGAAAAAGTCGGCGGCCCGTCGCCGATGGAAGAAGACATGCTCGACTTCGGTTACGAGGTGCGGCCCAGCTCGCGCCTGTCGTGCCAAATAAAAGTGACCGAGGAGCTCGACGGTCTCGTGGTGTCGACGCCGGACAAGCAGGCGTAAGATACGACCATTCCTGGCGCATGGAACCGGACAGGGTGCACGGTTCTTATGGTGGCGGCGCGGAGAGTGATCGTGGCTTCGATTAAAACGACCTGCTGTGTTGTCGGCGGGGGACCGGCCGGAATGATGCTGGGCTTCCTGCTCGCGCGCGCGGGCGTTTCTGTCGCGGTGCTGGAAAAACATCCCGATTTCCTGCGGGATTTTCGCGGGGATACCGTGCATCCCTCGACGCTGGAGATGATGTATGAACTCGGGCTGCTCGACGAATTTCTCAAGCTGCCGCATTCGGTCGTCCGCCAGATTTCCTTGCAGATCGGTGACGATCGCGTGGTCGTCGGACATTTCGACCACCTGCCGGTGCACTGCAAATACATTGCGCTGATGCCACAGTGGGACTTCCTCAACTTCCTCGCCGATCACGGCAAGCGCTACCAAACATTCGACCTGCGCATGCGCGCGGAAGTGATCGGTTTGATCGAGGAAAACGAGCGCGTTACAGGCGTGCGTGCGCAGACGCCGGACGGCGAGATCGAAATCCGCGCCGATCTCGTCGTTGGTTGCGACGGCCGCCATTCTATCGTCCGCGAGAAAGGGGGCTTTGCGAGCGACGACTATGGCGCGCCGATGGACGTGATGTGGTTTCGCCTCTCACGTAAGCCGAGCGATTCAGAGGAGACCTTCGGACATATCGAGGGCGGCCGGATGATGGTGATGCTCAACCGCAATGATTATTGGCAGTGCGCATATGTCATACCAAAAGGAACGGCCGACGAGGTTAAGCGCGCGGGGCTTGATCAATTCCGCCAGACCGTCGGCGAGATGTCGCCGTTCACGCGGGATCGTCTGGACGAGATTGAAAGTTGGGACAAAGTGAAATTGTTGACGGTGGCGGTTGACCGGTTGCGTCAATGGTATCGGGACGGGCTGCTCTGCATCGGCGATGCCGCACATGCGATGTCGCCGATCGGCGGCGTCGGCATCAATCTGGCGGTGCAGGATGCGGTGGCTGCTGCAAACATCCTCGCACAGCCTTTGCGAGATGGGACCGTGACGGTTGAAACGCTCAACGCTGTGCAGCGTCGCCGGGAATTTCCCACGCGCTTTACGCAGCGCCTGCAAATACTGCTTCAAAACAACATCATCAGCCCTGCGCTCGCGGACAAGCGGCCGAAGGCGCCCTTTTTCATGAAGCTGCTGCAGTGGCCGCTATTGCGGCGCATTCCGGGGCGGCTGCTGGCGCTCGGAATACGGCCGGAGCATATCCATACGCCCGAGATCGTGACCCCTGCGCGGAAGGCGGCCGCTTAAGGTTTCATTCCCGCCGGCGCAATTTGCGACGATGTGAGGTTCATTTCATCCAGCGCCTTGCGGACGAGGCCGGATGCCTTCGCCTCTTCGATGAATTCACTGACATATGCGAGCGCTGCTGGCCTGCCCTTAGGCACGCAGACGGCCGTGCTGGAATTGAGAAAAGCGTCGCCGAGGATGTGCGAGCCGGGAATCTTGCCGACGATGCCGGATAGCGACTCGCGCGAAAGCGCGATCGCTTCGATCTTGCCGTCGCGCATGGCCGCAACAGCGGCATCAACACCCGCAAAATCGATGTGCGTGGCGTTGGCCGTTGCTTTTTTGGCGGCGCGGAAGGTCGCGGTATTGGCAACGCCGCCGATCCCCATACCCTTGGCGTCAGCATCTTTCACCGATTGAATTTTCGAGCCGGGTCCGACCAGGAAAGTGCTTTGCAACAAATGATAGGCGTTGCCAAAGTCGACAAATTTCTTGCGCTCCTCGTCGACGGGCAGAAAAGCGACGTCCCACCGGTTCTCGGATGCTGAATTCTGGATTTCGCCCGAAGCCTGGTGCGGGATGATTTCCAGTGGCACGCCAAGCTTTGCGGCCAGTGCCCGCCCGAGTGTGACCGCGACGCCGCGGAAACTATCGCCATCTTTGATGGCAAACTGTGCGGATGGAGCTGGTGCCACGGCAATAGCGAGCCGCAATTTTCCACCGGGAGCGAGTTCTTTCAATACAGGTGCGACGGCCATGGTCTGTTCCAAAAAATCAGGCGGCAAATGCCGCCGCCCATCTGCGCATAGCATGCCGCGGTTATGGTTTCATACCAGCGGGCGCCACTTGTGAATTTTTCAGGTCCATGGCGTCGAAAGCCTTGCGGACGATGCCGGTTGCTTTCGCGTCCTCGACGAATTGGCTGACATAAGCAAGTGCATCCGGCTTGCCCTTTGGCACCGCGACCGCAGTGGACGAATTCAGGAAGCCGCCGTCTAGAACGCGCGAACCGGGGATTTTTGCGGTGAGCCCGGAGAGGGTCTCGCGCGACAGCGCAACGCAATCGATTTCGCCCGCTTTCATTGCGGCAACCGCGGCATCGACGCCCGGCACGGTGACAAAAGTAGCCTTGGGCGCCGTGCGTTGGGCGGCACGGAAGGTTGCTGTATTGGCGACGCCGCCAATGCGTACGCCCGTTTCGTTAGCGTCCTCGACTTTCAAAAGCTTGGAGCCCGGCGCCACCAGATACGTGCTTTGCAGCAGATGATAAGCATTGCCGAAGTCGACGAATTTTTTGCGCTCTTCGTCGACCGGCATGAAGGTAACGTCCCACTTGCCGCTCGCTGCCGAATTTTGGATCTCGCCAGAGGCAAGATGCGGCAAAAATTCGACCGGAACGCCCAGTTTCTTCGCCATCGCTGCGCCGAGATCTACGGTAACCCCGCGGTAATTGCCGGTGGCGCCGTCTTTGATTGCGTAAAGCGCGGAAGGCGCCGGCGCAACCGCGATTGCCACGCGCAGTTTCCCAGTGGGAACAAGTTCTTTCATGACCGCATCCATAGCGGGGTCAGCCATGCCCGCGGATGCGGCGCCGAAAGCCAGCGCGCCTGCCAGCAATACGGTCCGCAATTGTCCGGTCACGCGGCCCCCAAATAGGACGGTTACTGCTTCCACTGTCACTTGCCGGAGCTTAGGCGATGTTCGATCGCGATCCAAGGCGTTGCGGGCTCCGCTTGACGAAGGCCCCGCCAAAGGCAAATTGTCGCCTATGTTCGTCACCTTTTTCACCGAGCTCAAGAGCGCCGGCGTGCCCGTGACGTTGCGCGAATATCTGACGCTGATGCAGGCCATGGACGCCGACCTCGCATCCCGCCGCGTCGAAGATTTCTACTATCTGTCGCGCGCGACACTGGTGAAAGACGAACGCAATCTCGACAAATTCGATCGCGTTTTCGGCCGTGTGTTCAAGGGGCTGGAGACGCTTGAAGGCGCCATTGAAACCGAGATTCCAGCTGAGTGGCTGAAGAAGCTCGCGGAGAAATACCTCACCGAAGATGAGAAAAAGCAAATCGAAGCGATGGGTGGGCTCGACAAACTGCTTGAGACACTGAGAAAGCGCCTGGCCGAGCAGGACCGTCGCCACCAGGGCGGTTCGAAATGGATCGGTACTGGCGGCACCTCGCCTTATGGCGCCTACGGCTACAACCCTGAGGGCGTCCGTATTGGCCAGGACGGCAATCGTAATTTCCGCGCAGTCAAGGTGTGGGACAAGCGGGAGTTCAAGGACCTCGACGACGAAGTTGAACTCGGTACGCGGAATATCAAGCTAGCTCTGCGTCGCCTGCGCAAATTTGCGCGCAACGGTGCTCCAGAAGAACTTGATCTCGACGGCACTATCAAAGGCACCGCGCACAAGGGCTATCTCGATATCCAGATGCGGCCGGAGCGGCACAACGCCGTGAAGGTGCTGCTGTTCTTCGACATCGGCGGTTCGATGGATTGGCACATCAAGGCGACCGAGGAATTATTTTCGGCGGCACGCAGCGAATTCAAGCACATGGAGCATTTTTATTTCCACAATTGTCTGTACGAACGCGTGTGGAAGGAAAATCGGCGGCGCTTCCAGGAAACCACAGCCACTTGGGATGTGCTGCATACCTACCCGCACGATTATAAGGTGGTGTTCGTCGGCGATGCGTCGATGTCACCTTACGAGATCGCCGCTCAGGGTGGTTCAGTCGAACACTACAACGACGAACCCGGCGCCCAATGGCTGGAGCGCGTGACGCGCACATATCCGGCCTGTGTGTGGCTCAACCCCGTGCCAGAGAAGGAATGGCCGTTCACCCATTCGATTGGCATGCTGCATCAACTGATGGGCGGACGAATGTATCCTCTCACGCTCGATGGGCTCGACCGCGCGACACGGGAACTCGCGCGCTAGCGGCCGGGCGGCGTTCTACCCGTTACACCAAAATCCTCCGATTTGGTGCCGAACGCTGCAGCCTGAAAACCTTCAGCCGATAGCCCGCGCTTTAGTAGTTCCCGGATCGCGGCCGCACGGCTTGGCATGCGCTTTTTAAAGCGAAAATCATCCAGCACCGTCAGCTCGTCCGCAGACAGCATGATCTGAAGCCGCTCACCCCTGTTACTGCCGTTTGTACCGCCGTTCGCCATGATACCCCTCACATGACATGAGTTAGCCGATAGCTCAATGTGAGTACTTTACTCATTTCCAGACAAGCATGCAAGTGGGCTTACAACTGCATTTGGATAAAATGGTTCCAAAGGACTGGCTTGCGTAAGAGATGGTTGCAAAGAAACAGAATTGACGCCGATTGCGTGTGCCTTACCGTGGTGCGCATGAAACAGATCGAGATCAAAGACGCGACGAGCTCGGCGCCTCTACTTTGCGAGCATTGCGGTGGGCTAATGCGATTAATCGAGAGCGAGCCTCATCCGACTGAGGCTAAAACCGACCTTCTCACCTACAGCTGCACTGCTTGTGATGAGTTCCAGGTTCTGGCGGTTCCCATCCCGACTTGACGACGGGATGGAACTCCGCAGGCGGCGCAAAGCAGTAACGCCGGGCTTTGAGGCCCGGCGCTGCAGAAGCTGTCCTTAAATCAGGCGGTCTAGGCAGCGTTCGCGGCCCGCAAACGCGTCGGGTCGTCCGGAACGGCCCGCTCGCGCTGGAGTGCCATTGCTTCGCGCATAAGCCGGGCGAAATCCTTTCGGGCCGTCTCCAGGGCCCCTTCGACCACTGAGCACTGCATTTGCTCGCGGCGCAGCGAAGCACCGAGATCCTCGATTCTCTGCTCGGCGACTAGCTTTTCAGACGCGCGCGCTGCTTCTACCGCCGCGAGTTGTTCGCTCAATGCTGCAATCGCATCTTCGGCCCGAACCAGCCCGGCTTCTTTGGCGGTATAGGCGCGCGTGAGGGCCGCGCTGCGTTCCATAAGCGTGGCTCGCGCCTGATCCATTTCTTTGAACTCAGATTCACGCTGCATCCGCTCGGTCTCAAGCTCGGCGATACGCGCCTGCAAGGAGTCACGCTCGAGCGCTAATTCGCCGCTGCGCCGGTCGTATGTACGGATTTCATCAGCGCGCGCAAGAAGATGCTCCCGCGCTTCGCCCAAGAGTTTCTCGCTCGCCGCCGCGCGCGCCTGCAACGCGTCAAAGCGCATGCGTTGCGTTGTGGCCTCATGCTCATGGCGCTCGTTTGCCTCGTCGAGCGCATTAGCAAGCCGTGCCCGTTCGGTGCTGAGTTCCGCGAAATTGCCCTCAACATGACGCAGCCGCCCTAATGTAGCGGTCAGGCTTGCTTCGGTTTCCGCAAGCTTGCGTGAGACGCGCGCTGCCTCCGCGCTCATTTTGTCGAGCGAGATTTGCTGGGAGCGTTTCTCGTCCTCAATCATCAACAGGCGCTGGCGCGCTGCGTTGAGTTCGGATTCGAGAGATGCATTGCGTTTGTCACTCGTAGACAGACGTTCGTCGAGACGACGATTTTCCTCGCGCAGTGCCTTGCCTTCACCCGTTTCTTGGGCGAGCCGCGCCTCCAAATCAACGATCTGCGCGCGCCGGGCCGCAATGTCGATGGCGATTTCGGCTCTTGTGGCTTCAAGCGAGCGAAGAAGGTTTTGTGTGGTCGTGAGTTCCTGGCGAAGGGCCTGGCATTCTTTTTCTGAGAAATTCGCCTTCTTCTCCAGCTCAGCGACCTCGTTGCGAAGTTTGCCATACGCTGTGCGGGTATTATTCAGCACCGTCTGAAGACTGATTTTCTCGGATTTCTCAGCTTCGAAAGCGCGCAGCGCCTTGCTTACGGGATCAACGAGTTTTCCGACCGCGCTTTTAATGGTATCGAGCTCGCCGATCTTGGCGTTGGCATCGAGCAGCAAATTGCGCAGCGACTCGTTCTCGCCACCGAGCTGGGCACCGAGTGCTGAAAACAGTTCCTCGTCGAGTTCGAGCGGATTGTCGGGTAAAGCAGCGTTGCTCGCCCTTGGCTCAGCCATTTTGTCGTAAAGGCCGGCTTTGCGGGCGAAAAAGCCCCCGAATTTGCTCATTGACATGATCCCCATTGCGCCGATTCGCCCGGCCCGAAGCGACGCCGAATCACTGTTAATCAATCCTAACGGAATATGAATCGCGGTGGGTAAATGAAAGGTTAACGCGTGTTCGCCGGAGCCGAAAAGCACTGATTTTTCAAATAACTAGTGGTAGTGCTGGTGCCGAACTCCCGCTGGAACGGGGGCAGCCTTTGGTCGCCTCGATCCGAGTTGTCCATCGGACGCGGGCCCGAAGCGTCTCGGCCGTTAATGCCCTGAATCCGTGCTGTGAATAACTAGAACCGACTCAAAACTTCTGCCCGGGTCACCGCCGACGCGGTTTTCTAGACCCGTTTCGCAATAAACAAGCCTTCGCAGAGGCGGAAGGTCAGGTCAGCCCCCACGCCCCGTGGCTCCAAAGTCGCCCTTACCTCTGGGGTCACTTCGGTCAGCATCGCGCGGAGGAGCGCCTGCATCGTGGCGTCATAGCGCGCGGCCCAGCTTTTGAACTCCATCGTCTTATAAATCTGCTCATCGTGCGTCGTCTGCAAACGGGCAACGTTAAGCGCGTGACGCCATTCGTCCATTGTCCAGGCGCGCAAATGGCTCGGATCACGCAAACGTTCGAACGCGTTCACATAGTCGCCAACGCTTCCTGCCGGCACGACATTGTCGACCAGCGCGAACAGACCTGCCGCCCTGAGCACGCGCCGCACCTCAGCGAGAAATTCCGGTATCGAGTCGAAATGATGTGGCGCGATGCGGCAGGTGACGAGATCGAAGCTTTCGTCCTCGAAGGGCAACGCTTCAGCCTTGGCGTAGGTCGTGCGCACGTTGTCGAGGTCGCGTTTGGCGGCTTCTACCTTCACTATGTCGAGCATTTCCTGGGTGATGTCGGTCGCCCACACGCGCGCAACATGCGGGGCGAAGGTATAGGCGACATGACCGCCTCCGGTAGCGACATCTAGGACGCGCCATTCTTTTTTAGGGGATGTCAGTTCGACCAGCCGCTCGAGACTCTTGCCCTTTGCGTGCGGTTTACTGGTGAGGTAATGGGCGGCCGTTTTGCCGAATTGTTCCTGGACTGCGGTTTTGCTCATTGATTGAATGTCCAATCCGTTTGGCTTGCGGCAACTATACCTCAGGCCAAAAGAAAACCCTGCATCTTTCGATGCAGGGCAGTATTGCGGTAATCCCTCGCGGGGACGTGCCTTATTGCACAATCATCCAGGTGAACACGTAGGCCTGGAGCATGACGAGCACGCCGACGAGGCACGCCAGCGCGATTGAGTGCTTGAACACGAACCGCAAGATTGTGCCCTCGTGTCCGAACCAGTTGGTGGCGGTTGAGGCAACGACGATTGACTGCGCGTCGATCATTTTACCCATGACGCCGCCGGACGAGTTGGCGGCCGCCATCAAGATCGGCGACAGGCCCAATTGCTGGGACGTGATCTTCTGCAAGTTGCCGAACAGGATGTTTGACGCCGTATCGGAGCCGGTGAGGGCGACACCGAGCCAACCGAGCAGGGTGCCGAAGAAGGGATAGAGCACCCCGGTGCCGGCAAAGGCGAGGCCAAGGGTGGCGTCGATCCCCGACAGACGCGTGAGCGTGCCGATCGCGAGCATCGCCGAGATTGTGATGAGCGAGTACGCGCAAATCCTGATGGTTTTGCCGTATTCGACGACCAGCTTTGCCGGCGAAAATCCCATCAGGAAGCCAGAGATAATCGCCGCGATCAGCATGCCCGACCCGGTGTACGACAGCCATGTGAAAGCGAATACGGCGCCTTCTTTCGTTGGCGTCGGCACAACCGGCGCGACTTTATTGATCATGTTGTGGAGCCCGGGCACTGGAAAATTCCACGTCGCATAGGCATTGAGGATGCCTTTGACCGCGTTGGTTCCCCAGAGCAACAGGATCACACAAACGATGATCCAGGGGAGCAGCGATGCCCATACTTCCGCGGTGCTCGGCTTCCTCGATGATTTCGCCGGCTTCTTGCTCATCGTCGACGCTGAATCGTCGTGGCTGCGCAGGGCGGGCG
>JBATYN010000173.1:0-5035 GCA_049674125.1 Pseudolabrys sp.
GGGTTGGAGCGCGGACCTAAAGCTTGCCGGGCTGCCTGAAGTCCGGCCCGCTTTGGGAAGTTGCCGGGGCGGGCAAGATGCCCGCCCCGTGAGGGCGGACCACCGGCGGGGGCGACGGATGCCGGTGGGACGTCCCCAATCTCGTGTCAGACGCGCCCGAGCGGGAGGGCAACGAACCGCGTGTTGTCACCCTTCTTCACGCGAAGAAGCACACTTCGTTTTCCTTCCGTACGCGCACTTGCGACGACATCGCGCACGTCGGTCGGCGAAGAAACGGATTTACCAGCGACCTCAAGGATCACGTCGCCAGTAGAGAAGCCGTGGTCGGCAGCAACGCCGTTCGAATCGACTCCGGTGACCACCACGCCCTCGCCGCCAGCTCCAGCGACGCGGGCAGCCGGTGCGAGAGTTAGGCCGAGCTTGCCGAGGTCGGCACCGCTGTCGCCCTCGCCAGTATTGGCGCGTGCTTCCTTTGCGTTCGGCAATTCGCCGAGCGTCAGGGTGACAACCTTCTCCGCGCCCTTGTGGAGAACGGTCAGCTTCACCGACGCCTTAGGTGCCATCCCACCGATTCTCTTGGCGAGATCGCGCGCATCTTTGATCTCTTTGCCGTCGACTGAAGTGATCACGTCGCCAGCCTCGATCCCGGCCTTTTGAGCCGGACCATTTGCCTGCGGCTCAGCGACCAGGGCGCCTTCCGCTTTCTTGAGGCCGATGCTATCGGCGATATCCTGCGTCACGGGTTGGATCTGAACGCCGATCCAACCGCGAGTCACCGAGCCGTGCTCCTTAAGCTGAGCAATGACGCTGTTGACTGTGTCGGATGGGATCGCAAAGGCGATGCCGACCGAGCCACCGGACGGGGAGAAGATGGCGGTGTTGACGCCGATGACATTGCCATCGGTGTCAAAGGTCGGGCCGCCGGAGTTACCTTTGTTGACCGGTGCGTCGATCTGGATGAAATCGTCGTAAGCGCTCGCGCCAATATCGCGGCCACGGGCCGAAACGATGCCGGCCGTTACAGTTCCGCCCAGACCGAACGGATTGCCGACTGCGATCACCCAGTCGCCAATGCGCGGGGATTTATCGGACGTTTTAACGTACGGGAACGGTCCGTCCTCGACCTTGATCAGTGCCAGGTCGGTTCGCGGGTCTGTTCCGATGACCTTCGCATTATGCACCTTGCCATCATCAGTGGTGACCTGAACGCTCTCGGCCTTTTCGACAACGTGGTTGTTGGTTACCGCAAAACCATCAGCGGAGATGAAAAAGCCAGAGCCCTGGCCGGTAATGACGTTGTGGCCACGGCCGCGCGGGCTCCCTTCGGAGCCGTTGCCGTTTGGAGCGTCCGGCATTCCGAAGCGGCGGAAGAATTCGCGCAATCCCGGAGGAACGTCGTTGCTGCCAAGACCATCCGTCTGCGATCCGCCGTCGACCTTGACGCGGACCGAAATCACTGCGGGCTTAACTTTCTCGACAATGTCAGCGAACCCGACCGGAGCCTGTAGCTTGTGTGCTTGCTCAGAAAGATTCTGCGCGAGTGCGGCCGGATAGCTGGCCGACAAGTTGAGGCCAGGAGCGACCACGAGCGCGGCCAAGCCGAGACTCGCAACTGTTGTGGTGAGCAAAACAAGCCGGCGGGCAGAAAGCGCACGCTGCTTTTTGGATGTTTCGTGAGCGGGATTGACGCTCGGCTTCATCAGGTAATCTCCATCGGGATTCGTTGGCGCGGATGCGCCGTTTCGAACCTCAAGATGGGGGGATGAGCCTTACAGCGTCCTGTCGGGGGGATTAAACTTTTGTAAGGTGGGATAACGAAGTAGTGTTCAGATTCAACAGACGAATCAATGATCAGGCGTAGCGACATCGACCAAAGTCGATAGCTTCCGGCGTTCTTCCGCTGTCAGCGGCGGCAGCTCTACTACGGCGCGATTCCGGCGGCGGATTTGCACGAATAGCGCGACGATACCGACCATCAGCACTGCCGGGGGCAGCCCCCACAACAATAGCGTTTGCCATTCGAGCCGCGGCTTGAGCAGCACGAACTTCCCGTAGCGCGCCACAAGGAAATCGAGAACCTGCCGGTCGTTATCGCCTTTGGTGAGGCGCTCGCGGACCAAAATCCGCAAATCACGGGCCAGCGGAGCTTCGGAGTCGTCGATTGACTGGTTCTGACAAACCATACAGCGCAATTCGCGCGATAGATCACGTGCCCGCGATTCAAGCACCGGATCTTTCAAGACTTCATCGGGCTGGACTGCGAGTGAAGCGCCTGACATCGCGAGCGTAAAAAGGAACGTGACGATGAGCCGGCGCATACAACTACTCCGCCGGCGCAAGAGCCGGCTTGACCGCCGGCTTCGGCGCGCCGATGCGCAATCGCCTGTCGGACAGAGAGAGCGCGCCGCCGCACATCATCACGACTGCCCCGAGCCAGATCAGCAGCACCATCGGCTTGTAGTAGAGCCGGACAGCGACTGATCCATCATCATTGACATCCCCCAGCGACAAATAAAGCTGGCTCGTGCCGCGTGTCATGAGCGCTGCCTCGGTCGTTGTCATGCCGCGCGAGGAGAAACTGCGTTTAGACGGCTCCATCACGCCGATTGCGACGCCGCCCCCGCGTACAGTGAATCTAGCTGCCGACTCACGATAATTAGGCCCCGAGCGCTGCACCAACCCGTCGAAGGAAAGCTCATAACCGGCAAGCGAAATTGTCTGCGATGGTTTGACCGCGATGATGCGCTCAGTTGCCCAGGTGCTCACACTGACAATTCCGAGCAGCGTTATCCCCATTCCAAGATGCGCTGTCGCGGTGCCCCAGACTGACCGAGGCAAGCCTGCCGCCCGTTGACGCACAGTCATCAAAGGCACGCGAAAAAGCCCGGTGCGTTCGACGAGATCAGTCAACGCACCGCAAATCACGAAAAACGCCAGTCCCACACCAAACGGGGCAAGCACCGGCCCTCTACCCTCCACAGCAAAAACGATGGCAATGGCAATAATGCCAATTCCGAAGGCCACCATCAGCCGCTGCGCGGCACCGAGAATGTCGCCACGCTTCCATGGCAACAATGGGCCGAAGGGCATTGCCAGCAAGAGAGGGATAAAGAGCGGCCCGAACGTGAGATTGAAATACGGCGCACCCACAGAAATCTTCTCGCCGGTAAGCGCTTCAAGCGCCAACGGATATAACGTGCCGACAAAGATAGTGAGGCACGCGGTGGTGAGAAACAAGTTGTTGAAAACCAGCGCACCTTCGCGCGATATCGGCGCAAACAATCCACCCTGTTTGAGCATCGGCGCGCGCCATGCGAACAGCGTAAGGCCGCCGCCGATGAACAGCACGAGAATCGCGAGAATAAAGATTCCCCGGGCAGGGTCGTTCGCGAAAGTATGCACCGACGTCAGCACGCCCGAGCGCACAAGGAACGTACCTATTAACGACAAGGAGAAAGCGAGAATGGCCAGAAGCAAGGTCCAGACCTTCAACGCGTCGCGCTTCTCCATGACCACCGCAGAATGCAAAAGCGCAGTGCCCGCGAGCCAAGGCATCAGCGACGCATTCTCGACCGGGTCCCAGAACCAAAAGCCGCCCCAGCCGAGTTCATAATAGGCCCAGTACGAGCCCATCGCGACGCCGACGGTGAGGCACATCCAGGCGGCAAGCGTCCACGGCCGCACCCAACGCGCCCAGGCGGCGTCGATGCGACCTTCGATCAGCGCAGCGATCGCGAATGAAAAGGCAATAGAGAAGCCAACATAGCCGAGGTAAAGCAGCGGCGGATGAATGGCCAGGCCAATGTCTTGCAAAATTGGATTGAGATCGCGGCCTTCAAACGGCGCCGGCTCGATGCGTAGAAATGGATTCGAGGTGAGCAAGATAAACAAATAGAACGAGCACGCGATCCACGATTGCACGGCCAAAACATGGGCCTTTAATGTGGCCGGGAGGTTGTTTCCGAAAGCCGCAACCAGCGCACCGAACAAAGACAGGATCAACACCCACAAAAGCATTGAACCTTCGTGGTTGCCCCATACGCTGGTGATTTTGTAAACCAGCGGCATCATCGAGTGTGAATTCTCGTAGACCGTCGCCACTGAAAAATCGGATGTGACGTAACAGACAATCAACGCAAGGAATGAGAGGGCAACAAAGACAAATTGCATCACCGCTGTGGAACTGGCGACGCGCATCAGCGGCGCATCAAGCGCTCGCGCGCCTATGATCGGCGCTACGGCCTGAATGAGACCGAGCGCCAGCGCGAGCACCAGGGCATAATGGCCGAGTTCCGCAATCATTGGGACTTGCCTCCTGCAGCTTTTGCTTCGCCTTCCTGCCAGCGCCCGCTCTTCTTGAGCGCATCGACAACTTCTCTCGGCATATAGCGTTCGTCGTGCTTGGCGAGCACCGTATCAGCTACGAATGTGCCGCCAGGCTCGAGTTTTCCTTCTGCGACGACGCCCTGCCCTTCCCGAAACAAATCCGGGACGATGCCCTGGTATTGCACGCCAATGTCGGCCTTGCCGTCGGTGACCGCAAACCGCACCAAAAGATTGTCTCCACGCTGAAGGCTACCAGGTTTAACAAGGCCACCGATACGCATGCGCGTCCCCGGCGCGGGGTGCTTCTCAGCGATATCGGTTGGCGAATTGAAAAACACGATCGAGTCACGCAGCGCGCTCAGTACCAACGCCGCCGCGACCGCCAAAACACCAAGGCTTCCGCCAATCAGCACCAGACGTCTTTGCTTTCGCGTCATGGAGCCTTGCTCAACCTTCGATCCCGAGGGACTTGATCATATCTTCGATACGGTGAAGCTTGTCCGGATCGCTGGCAAGTGCACGCTTTGCATCGACAGCCGCGGCGAGCGCTTTGTCACGCTCGCCGAGCACCATATAAGCGCGCAACAGGCGCTGCCACCCTTCAATATCGTTCCCATTATCTTTCAGCCGGTCGGCGAGCCGCGCCACCATGCCGCGGATCATCTCGCCGCGATCTTTCTCATTCATATTTCCGGCTGCGGCCATATCC
>JBATYN010000174.1:0-11741 GCA_049674125.1 Pseudolabrys sp.
AACCATAAGGCAGAGTGATTGGCCGTGAGCGCGCTCGCAATTTCACTGGTTACATTCGCGCTCGTTTTCGGCGGAGCATTGCTCGGCATGTATTTTCGCAATGCACTATCAGACCACCATCTCCGTGAAGATGTAAGGGATGTCATAAGGCTCAGTACGGGTCTCATTGGGACGATGGCCGCCCTCGTTCTTGGCTTGCTGATCGCATCGGCCAAGGGCACGTACGATACTAAAAGTACTCAGATCAAACAGATCACCGCCAACGTCATCCTTCTCGATCTCGAACTCGAGCAATATGGCCCGGATGCGCAAAACTTGCGCATTATATTGCGTAACGCGATTCCTCCCCTGATCAATCGGATTTGGAACGAAGGTGACCATGCCAAATTGTCACCATTTGCGCCGACCGCCGAAGCAACAGAGTTTGTCAAAAAAGTCCAACAGCTCCAGCCGAACAATGATTCAAAGCGCGCTCTCCAAGCGCAAGTACTGAATACAGCCGCAAATGTAGAACAGGTGCGTTTGTCGCTGTTTACTCAGTCGCATGATGCGATTCCGGCACCGTTTCTAGTGATCCTCATATTCTGGCTTTCAATTATTTTTACTAGTTTTGGGATGTTCGTACGGCCCAATCGGATCGTGATCGTAACGTTTTTCGTTGGTGGACTATCTGTAGCCAGTGCAATTTTCCTGATCCTGGAAATGGGTCAGCCTTTTGCGGGGTTAATGCAGATTTCCAATGAGGCGTTGCTCCACGCGCTTGCACCGCTGGTTCCCTAACGTCGTCGTCGCTTTTGACCCACAGCCGCAAAAAAGTGAAACCTTGGCTCATGTCCGCTATTGGCACAAAGCGGACATCGCCTAGCGCACCGCACATGTCCGCTATTGGGGGTAAAGCGGACATGCCGTTTTGCATTGCATATGTCTGTTTTTGACCCAAAGCGGACATACTTAATCGGTCAAATTTAGCATGACGAATTTCGCTGCATCATTCGCCAACCTCGGCATTGTTTGCTGCGCCACATTGTCATTCCCGGTTTTTCCTGGATTGGGTCTCGCCCGCGACCTCGATGGAAAATATGCAAACTCGCCGCTCAGTCAGTGGTTCGAAAGCCTTGCAAGCCGGAGAGGGCCTTGCTGCTCAGTCGCGGATGGCCAGAGCATCGAGGATGTGGATTGGGATACGAAAGATGGAAAGTATCGAGTGCGGCTTGACGGCCAGTGGATCGAGGTCCCGCCCGACGCGCTGGTAACTGCGCCAAACAAGTTCGGGCTGGCCGTGGTATGGCCCTACAAGGACTACGAAAGCAGGACGCAGATCAGGTGCTTTATCCCTGGAGCGGGCGGATAACGAATTTCTCGTGCGCAGTTCGGAAATTCGCAACGACGTAACTTCGTCTACCATAACTAAAGTGTACGCGAATGTCCGCTTTCGGGAATCAAGCAGACATGGCTGCCGCAGCGCAAAATGTCTGCTTTTGACCCAAAGCGGACATTCGCCGCGGCAGCGTCCAAATCACGGAAGCTCGTCAAAGAAAAGATAGACGGCGGCAATCTTGCCGTCCCGGGCGATGATGAAATCGGTTCCGGCGTAAACCGGCGGCTTGTCAAGGCTGCCCGACACCCAGCGGACCCGCCCGCCATCGCCGATCACCTCGGGCGGGGAGATCGGCTGATATCGGAAGTCGGGATGAGTAGCCTTGATCACGCCCGCAATGCGGTCGATCTCGTCGTGACCGCGGTAAGTGCCGTTGGGTTCGTGGAATACGGCGTCTTCGTGGAAGATCTCGTCGATCGCTGCACGTCGACGCACCGGATCAATCTCTCCGAACACGTCATGCAGATTGCGAAGCAACAAGGTCGGTACAGTGTAGGACATGGTTTTTCTCGGTTTGGTGTCGTCGTACCAAGCGGACATATGCCGCCACAATCTCAGCGAGCTTCCGCGCTCCGATATGCATTGGGTGTGCACCACAGGCAAATCTCATTCTGGGACCGGAACATCAAAAGTGTTCAGTGTGACCGAGACAAGGCAGTATACGCCGACGAGATAGGACAGTTCCGCGGCACCGTGCAGGCCGAATTGTTCTACAGCGGCGCGATAGGTCAATTCCGGTAGTACGCCGCCGTTCACGAGCGCGGACGCAAAATCATAGGCTACGCCTTCCTGCGGACTCAAGTTCGCGGGCCGTTGTCCTGCCACGATTGTTGCAAGCTTGTCGTCCGGTAGTCCGCGTTTCTCGGCTACAATGACGTGCGCATATAATTCATATGCTGACCGAAAATGGGCGCCTGTTACGAGAATAGCGACTTCACGGACACTGGCCGGCAGCGAAGGCTTAGACACCATCGCTTTCACAAGCTCCCAAACGGGCTTGCCGAACTTGGGCTCATGCAGCCACGGGTTCCAGGGACCCAATAGGGCACCATCGCTGCCAGTATTTGCAAAGCCCTGAAAGTTTGCGGCAATACCTTGCTTCATGTCTTCGAACAGAGGCTTTTGCTGCTCGCTCAGATCGGCCGGCTTTATGAGTGGAACGCGCATGTCGCAACTCCAGATTTGATCGTGCGTGGACCTTTAGGCTCATCTAAGTCATCGACGATGTTGGCGGCGTAACACATCGGGCGGCGCCTTGCCGCAACTCACGGGCTAGGTTTCGCATTATTGCGCCAGAACGATTGCCCACTATATGCGTCTGCGTCAAATGGTGATGAGATATGAAGAAGCGTGGTGACTCGCTAAGATTTCTCACAGTCGCGCTTGCGCTAGGCGTGCTCGCCAATGCAGGTGGCAAACTAGCATTTGCAAAGGACCATCATCTGACTGACGCGGCGAGGCCGGCTGCGTGACGGCGTCGCCCTTCGAAACTGTATCGCCGGTTTCGTGTCGACTAACATGCCGCGCGTGCTGACTGACAATTGGATTGTAAGGGGCAATCGGATTGTAATGAGGACCAGGCGCGGGTCGGCTGGCGCGCACGAGATGGAGATCTGACATGAATGTTCAGGCACAGCCGAATAATCCAGCTGCTAAACGGCGCCTTCCGTTCGAAGTCGTAGCGCTCGTGCTGCAAGGTGGTGGCGCCCTGGGCGCTTACCAGGCTGGTGTCTACGAGGCCTTTAGCGAGGCAGACATTCATCCCAACTGGATTTCCGGTGTGTCGATCGGCGCCATCAATGCTGCCATCATTGCAGGTAATCCGCCGGATACGCGGATTGATCGTCTGCGCGATTTCTGGACGCAGGTCACCGCGGATGGACCATGGCCGGGGGCGGGCGATGCATGTTTCAGCTTGGCGAAGGGTGACGCCATGCGCCAGCTGATCAACCAAATGAGCGCAAATTTTGCGACGGTGGGCGGCGCAAGGGGATTCTTCAGCGCGCGACCGATACCTCCTTGGTTTCAGCCACCGGGCACGATCGAGGCAACAAGCTTTTACGACACGAACGATCTGAAGCACACGCTGGAACGGCTGGTCGATTTTGATCGCATCAATTCCGGCGAGACCCGCTTCAGCGTCGGCGCCGTCAATGTCATGACAGGCAATTTCGTCTACTTCGACACGACCACGCACACGATCCGGGCTGACCACATCATGGCCAGCGGAGCGCTGCCGCCAGGCTTCCCCGCCATCGAAATAGATGGCGAGCGATACTGGGACGGTGCACTGGTCTCGAATACGCCGCTACAATGGGTCGTCGATACGGAACCGCGTCGCGACACCCTCGCGTTCCAGGTTGATCTGTGGAGCGCGCGTGGCGAATTCCCTCGCGACATTTTCGAAGTTACGACGCGGGAAAAAGAAATCCGTTATTCAAGCCGCACGCGCGCCAAGACCGATCAATTCAAGTATGAACAAAAACTCCGACACACCCTTGCGGGTCTCCTCGAAAAATTGCCTGAGGATTTGAAGAGCAGCGCGGACGTGCGGCTGCTCAATAGTGTCGCGGAACGCAAAGTCTACAACATCGTTCATCTGATCTATCGCGCCAAAAATTACGAAGGCCATTCGAAGGACTACGAGTTTTCGCGACTGAGCATGCGAGAGCACTGGCGCGCTGGTTACGACGATGCACGTCGCACACTGCGTCATCGCGAGGTGCTCGAACGTCCTAAAAATCACGAAGGTGTCTATACATTCGACCTCGCGGCGCAGGGCCGCGAATAAGCTATTTAGACCGCGTGCTCGAGCAAATCGTTGACTGCCACCGAACAACGTCCGCTATTGGGGGTGAAGCGGATATCTATGAGGGTGAGAGGTCAGAAAAACCGGTCGCTTTTCTCGCAGAGTAAAATCGCATTATGCGCTCTGCGGTTGGGCGACGGAGCGCAATAAATTCAGCTTTTACCTGGAATAGGTCGTCACGAATTGCAGCTCCGCCCGGCAGGCGCGATCGATAAATCGCTTCGATGGTCGACAAGCGGAAACCAATAGCTTTTAAGATTACTGCGACAGGGCTTGACCAGGTTCCCATAAATAGCTGTTCAATTTCGGCCGCTGAAAGACCCGACAGTCGGGCGATCGAAACAACGATTTCCTCTAGCTTTTTCGCCTGTGCAAATTCATTAACAACCGCCTCGTTGAGCGGTTTCGAATTAACAACGAGTTCGGCCGTCCGATAATCCTTGGACAAGCCCGCCGCTTCGGCTCCTGTCGCTCGTATGCTATGGGGCAAAACCTCGTTGATTATCTCGCTAAGTTCCGGGACATCCTCTACTAACTTTTGCCGAACGACTTCCGACGCTTTTAATATGAGTTCACGGAGGTGGCGCTCTGGAATATCGACCCTCCTAGCGACGCGTTCGGATAGCCAATCATCGTCAGCGCTTTTTTTAACGAGGATACTGAACCCCAAATCGGAGATCGCCGCGCCTGGATTTGTGGCCAGCGTGCGTAGGACCTTAATGTTGCCTCTCGTTACCAATTGGTCTGTGAGTGTTTCGCTAAGCTTGGTGCGAGTGGCAATAGCAACGAGATGCTCTTGCCCCTTGATTGTTATGCAATGGGTAAGAATTGCGTCATCCAGCACATTGGATTGAGCGAGGATTGGTTCGGCTACCTCAATCGCATCATCAAGCGCAAGGGTTTGGATTGTATTGATAGGTGCGCCATCAACTGGCGCAAGTCGCTCGGCAAGTTCGGCGCGGGCACTGACTTCGACGGCCGCAATAAGAACCTTCAAAATGCCGTCGTACAACTCAAGCTGATCGGCAGAATAGTGCCCTGCATTTTGGAGGAAGAGGTCAGTTACTCGTCGCAGCATTGCTCCGGTTTCGACTGACCGAGTTGCAACTGCGTTTTCAAGATCGGAGATTAGATTTTGGGCGTGCACGGGCTACTCAGATTTTTGCAGTAACGGCCGCTGACCGAATTTACGATATATAGGAAATGTAAATTCAACCGTAACACGAAAGCCTAATTAGCTATTAACTAGCTGAGCCAGTGTAAAAGCGGACATGGCGCGCTCGGCCTCACTATTCCGCCGGCACTGCTCGCCCGCGCGGATCAGGTCATCGAATGAATGGCAGACATCGGCTTGTGCGCTGCAAATGTCGCTTATGACCCAAAGCGGACATTGGCGTCCTTCAGTTTCCTTAAGGCTGTCCGCTTGGTGCCCCAAAGGGCAATTTATTTCGCGCCGCATTGACGTGAAAATTGGCGGGGTCGGGGAGCACGGAGGTTGACGATGATCCGCATGAATTTAGTTGCCATCGCTGGTCTTGCGAGTGCGTTTTTCGGGCTACAGCCGGTCCAGGCTTACCAGGCCCCCTGGTGCGCGGTGATCCAACTGGGTCCAGGTAGTAACTATTGGGATTGCCAGTATCACTCGTTCGAAGACTGCTACCGCAGAGGCAATATTTTGGCAGGCAATCGTGGCTTCTGCAATGCGAGCCCGTATTATGTCGCCAACGCCGCAGAGCACACGCGCTCAGCGAAACGCCGCGCGCCCCCGCAGTAGCAGCAGCGCCGGACATGTTGTTAATGTCCGCTATTGACCCAAAGTGGACATTGGCCAGATCAGCATCAGTAGCTCAGTGTCTCAAAATCGGTGCTGATATCCGCGGTCCAACTTGGGGGGCTTCTTGGGGTCCTGGTTGGGGCGGCTGGGGCATTCCGCGCGGCCGGTTTGTTAGCGAAAAATAAGGCGCAGGCGCCGGGCTTCTATTATTGAGGGTGTGGAGGCGCATTGTTCTAAACCCGTCTCTGTCGAATTATGGAGCCAGATCCGACTCGTGTTTATTGCTGTGGATTTATGGCACTCCCAGCGACCTATAGATGACGGTATGCGCCAGTTGTTGAAGCATCCAGACTCGTGTTCTTCCGGAGCGGGAAACATTGAAGTAGAGGTCACGCGTCCGGGCGTACATAGCTTGCTATTGTCCTATATTGTGACGGGCAAGATGAGCGACGTCCGCATGCCGCCCGTGACGGCGGCCGCGCGCTGCGACGGGCTTTGGCGACACACGTGCTTCGAAGCGTTTGTCCGCGCGTCGTCGGGCGAAGCGTATTACGAATTCAACTTTGCGCCTTCGACACAATGGGCAGCATATCGGTTCAGTAGCTACCGAAGCGGAATGTGTGTTGCGGCCGAAATCAGCGCGCCTTCAATCGAAGTGCGATCGAGCCCAGACCGTTACACATTGCAGGCCTCGCTAGATCTGGATTCCTTGTCGTTGCCACATGAAGCATTGTGGCATCTGGGCTTGTCGGCCGTGATCGAAGACATAAACGGCAGTAAGTCATATTGGGCGCTGATGCATCCAGCCGGGAAGCCGGACTTCCATTACGCAGATAGTTTTGTGCATGAGCTTTCGCAGGCCGAGCAACCATGAAGTTTGGCATCGATCAGTTGATCGCAGATCCTGCCTTGCGTGCGCCATTGACGGGCAGGCGTGTGGCGCTGCTTGCACATCCCGCTTCCGTCACAGAAGACCTGACGCACACGCTCGATGCGCTCGCCGCGTGTGACGATATCAAGATCAGCGCCGCCTTCGGTCCACAGCATGGGCTGCGCGGCGATAAGCAAGACAACATGATCGAATCGCGCGACTTTAACGATCCGGTGCATCACATCCCGGTCTTTAGCCTCTATGGAAGCGTGCGCAAGCCGACGGATGCGATGATGGATACATTCGATGTGATCCTCGTCGATCTGCAGGATCTCGGTTGTCGAATCTACACGTTTATTACGACGTTACGTTATGTCCTTGAAGCAGCGTCGCAACATCACAAGACTGTCTGGGTACTGGATCGACCTAATCCTGTGGGCCGCCCGCTCGAAGGTTTGATGCTGCGCGCCGGCTGGGAGAGCTTTGTGGGCGCAGGACCGTTGCCAATGCGTCATGGGCTCACGCTCGGCGAACTTGGTGAATGGTTCGTCAGGACGCTCAAACTCGATGTCGAGTATCGGATCATCGAGATGCAGGATTGGCAGCCCGACGCCGGACCGGGATTTGGCTGGCCGTTGGGCGCACGCACGTGGATCAATCCCAGTCCGAATGCGCCAAACTTGTGGATGGCGCGCGCCTACGCCGGAACGGTCATGCTCGAGGGCACGACACTCTCTGAAGGGCGCGGCACCACTCGGCCGCTCGAGCTATTCGGCGCCCCCGATATTGATGGGCGGGCAGTCATGAGAGAAATGGGGATCCTTGCCCCGCAATGGCTCGATGGTTGCCGCTTACGGGAGTGCTGGTTCGAACCCACGTTCCACAAACATGCGGGGCAGCTTTGTCACGGCGTGCAGATACACACAGAAGGTCCCGGTTACGATCATCAGGCATTCAAGCCCTGGCGCATCCAGGCGCTCGCCTTCAAGGCAATTCGCCGGCTATACCCGGACTATCCGTTGTGGCGCGATTTTGCCTACGAGTACGAGCAGGGCAGACCCCCTATCGATGTCATCAACGGCGGTCCATTGTTGCGAGAATGGGTCGATGATGCATCGGCGACATCGCAAGACCTGGATGCGCTGGTGCTACGCGATGAGCAGGCTTGGTCGGCCGAACGTCAGCGCCACATGCGCTACTGGGGACGCCTTCAGCCGATAGGTGGCTGATCGCTTTTCAAATCAATATCGATGCTGCCATCGCACCAGGTTGCGATGACTCTTAGATCCTGAGTCAGTGCGACAAGATCGGCGCGCGCGCCTGGAACTAGCACTCCGCGCTCTGTGTCCAGGCCGAGAAATCGCGCGGGGGTCAGCGAAGCGGCGCGCAGCGTATCCTCGAGGGGGAGCCGGCCCACTGTGACCGCATTGCGCACTGCCGAGGCCATGTCCAGATGCGCGCCTGCCAGTGTGCCTTCTTCCGTGGTCAACCGTCCGTCAGCCAGCTTAATAGTTCGGCCGCCAAGTTCGAAACGGTCGAGGGAAGTCCCGACCGTTGGCATGGCATCGGTAATTAAGGCAATTCCGTCCGAGCCCTTCGCCGCAAACGCAGCACGAAGCAAAATGGGATCGACATGGATCCCGTCGAAAATAAGACTTGCAGTCAACTGGCGTTCCGTCAGCGCGACGCCGATGATTCCGGGTACACGCGCGCTCAACGGCGGCATTGCATTAAATAGGTGGGTCACCCCGGTCGCGCCATCTGCAATGGCTTGCATTACAACGGCAGCGGGCGCCTCGCTGTGTCCGATTGCAACCCGCACACCCGAGGAGGCCAAAGTCCGGACAAACCCAGCCGGAACGCATTCAGGCGCCAGCGTGACCAACGACCGGCCGGCACTGGCGAGTTCGCATAATTGTTCGAGGTCGCCCGCGCCCGGTTTCGCAATCCGATCGGGCCGGTGGACGCCGGGCCGCCGCGGACTGATGAAGGGGCCTTCCAGGTGCAGTCCGAGGACCCCGTCCCGCCCGCTGATTGAACGCGCCGCCGCGACGGCAGTGCGAATCTGCTCGGGCGTATCGCTGATTAGGGTTGGTAGGCAGGCCGTCGTGCCGTAGCGACGGTGCGCGCGAGCAATGGCGCGCATGCCGTCGGCTGTCGGTTGATCATTAAGAAAGACGCCATTGCCCCCATTGACCTGCAGATCAATGAAGCCGGGGGCGAGGAAGGCACCGGCGGGGAGCCGCGTCTGGGGCCAATCCGGGGGAACATCGCCCCAAGGTCCGAGTCCAACAATGCGACCGCCCCGAACCAGCACCGCGGTTCTAATATGCCAGGTGTGACCGTCAAAAACACGCTCGGCGAGGAGCGCATCCCCGTCGGCGATTGAAGGATTATTTCGACCCGGGCTCATTTGTGTCCATAACGGGCTGGATTGGTAGCGAAACAAGTCCAATCTAAGTTAAAGGACGGCGAATACCCAGAGCATCATCCGCCGGCGCAAATATCGTGTGGCAATGAGATGTCTGGGGCGACCACAGGTATGGCCGCGCCTCCTTTCGCGGATCGCGCGTTTGCGACGAAAGAGAAACAGCATGGATCGGTTGGTCATTCGTGGCGGCAGACGCATCGAAGGCTCCGTGCAGATTCGCGGGGCGAAGAACGCTGCTCTGCCGCAGATTGCCGCTGCCCTGCTCATTGCCGAACGGCTTGAGTTGGTGAATGTCCCTGAAGTGTCGGACGTCGACACCATGCTCGCGCTGATGCGCGAGTTCGGTGTAGTTGCCACCCGCGGTCCTGGGCGGACGCTGGTGCTCGATGCCGGCGCAGCCAGCAACGCGCAGGCGCCCTATGACATCGTCCGCCGCATGCGTGCGAGCATTCTCGTCCTCGCACCGCTGTTGGCCCGTTTTGGCTCTGCGCGCGTATCGCTGCCGGGAGGATGCGCGATCGGTGCGCGGCCGATTGACTTGCATCTCAAGGCACTGGATGCCCTTGGGGCCGACGTGAACATAGACTCCGGGTACATTCACGCGCGGATCAAAGGCGATGGACTGCGCGGCAGCCGCATCGTGCTGTCCTCGCCATCTGTGGGGGCGACCGAGACGGCCCTGATGGCGGCGACCCTTGCGCGCGGTGAAACTGAAATCCTGAACGCGGCGCGCGATCCCGAGGTCTGCGACCTTGCGCTCTGCCTGGCCGCGATGGGGGCGCAGCTCGAGGGCGCGGGGACGCATCGGCTTCTGGTACAGGGAGTTGGTGCCCTCCATCACGCTCGACACGAATTGATGACCGACCGCATCGAGGCCGGGACTTACGCCATCGCCGCCGCCATCACCGGCGGTCATCTCGAAATCCTCGGTGCTCATCTCGAGCATCTGGGGTCGGTCGGTGCGGTGCTGGAAAGTGCTGGCGTTCAGATCTGGCCGACAGATCGGGGTCTGATGGTCGTCCGTTCCGGACCCTTGCAGGCCGTCGATGTCGTGACAGAGCCTTATCCCGGATTTCCCACAGACCTGCAGGCTCAGTTTACAGCCTTAATGACCATCGCATCAGGCGCATCGGCCATCCGCGAGACTGTGTATGAGAGCCGATTCATGCACGTTCCCGAAATCGTACGCCTCGGTGCTAACATCTTGCTGCAAGGCTCGACGGCCCTTGTACGTGGCGTCGAGCGGCTGCATGGCGCGGAAGTGATGGCCACCGACTTGCGCGCATCGGTAAGCCTGGTCATCGCCGCCTTGGTCGCCGAAGGCGAAACGATCGTCCACCGCATCTATCATCTCGATCGCGGCTACGAGTCGCTTGATCGCAAGCTGGTGCAATGTGGTGCGGATATTCAGCGGGTTGCAGGATGATGACGACTTCCCAACCTGGCCCGCTATTTGTCGGCGTTGACGGTGGCGGCACGGGCTGCCGTGCTCGCCTCGAGAACGCGGAGGGATGCTTGCTCGGGACCGGCATCGCTGGTCCCGCCGCGCTACGCATAGGTATCGACAGCGCATTTGCCGAAGTGGAAAAAGCCTGCCGCGCAGCGCTTGAAGAAGCCCGGCTTGGGCCCAACTCGCTGAGTTCTGTGCATGCTGGTATCGGCCTTGCTGGGGTCGGCCGCAAAGGCGCGCTCGAGCAACTCACGCTGCGGCCGCATCCCTTCCGCTCCGTCGTTTATGCTCATGACGCGACGATCGCCTGCATCGGTGCGCATGGCGACCGAGATGGGGCCATCGTCATTGTTGGAACGGGTAGCATCGGCTTTGCAATTGTTGGCGCACGTGAATTTAGGGTCGGCGGCTACGGCTTTCCAATATCTGACGAGGGCAGCGGGGCCGACCTGGGGCTGCATGCAATCCGCCTGGCGTTGCGGGCCCATGACGAGCGTGCCGTCGGCACAAGCCTTACGCGCGAGGTGATGACGCGCTTCCACAACGATCCGTTCGAGGTCGTGGCTTGGACGGAGCACGCGACAGCTACGGACTATGCGACCTTCGCGCCCTTGGTGATGCGGCATGCAGACGCCGGAGATCCAATCGCGCGGCGGATCGTTCGGGACGCCGCGGAGCAGATCGACGAATTGGCGCGGCGGCTGTCCGAGTGTGGTGCATTACCCATTGCCCTGCTCGGCGGCCTTGCATCTTCAATGCAGCCCTGGCTGGCGCCGGACGTGCAGCGCCGGCTGGTTCCGATCGAGGGCGATGCAGTCGATGGAGCCTTGCATCTCGCGCGGCGCGCCGCCATGAAGGGATGAATGTCTGCGGACCGACGTATCGGAATAATGCGAATGTCAGCTGCGTTTAAAATACAAGCGAGGTCGGGTCATGCGCACCGAGCATATGAGCCCACGATACGTTGAGCTCGATTCCTGGTCTGCAACCGAGATGATTGCAGCCATGTACGAGGGGCAGCTTGCGGC
>JBATYN010000175.1:0-1874 GCA_049674125.1 Pseudolabrys sp.
TCCATTGCGATTACAGACCTGCGCCCGACCCAGATGACAGTCGGCATTCGAGAGGTGAAGGAGAAGCGCAAACGCTGGCGTGACGAGAGCAAAAAGAAGGGCGACGAGTTCCTCGGCAAACATATGATCCCGGTCGTGCTCGGGCCGGAGAACCGCCACTACGTCATCGATCATCACCACCTTGCGCGGGCGCTGCATGAGGAAGGCATCAAAGATATACTGGTTACCGTGGTGAAAAACCTCAGAACGTTGGAGCCCGATTCGTTCTGGTTCGTCCTAGACAATCACAGCTGGATGCATGCGTATGACGACGAGGGCCGCCTGCGCCCGTACAAGGATTTGCCGGAGACCATGGCGGAGCTCATTGACGATCCGTTCCGCTCGTTGGCGGGCGAACTGCGCCGCGCCGGCGGGTTCGCCAAGGACACGACGCCTTTCAGTGAATTTTTGTGGGCCGATTTTTTGCGTCGACGGGTCAAGCGCAAAACCGTTGAGGAGCAGTTCGAGGACGCCCTCAAGCAAGCCCTGCAATTGGCCAAAAACGAGGAGGCGAGCTACCTGCCTGGCTGGTGTGGACCCGTCTCCGAGGAGTAAACGCACCCCATCCTGCCCGAAGAATCACAAGCGCACCGAAGGCTTGACGAGGCGCGCGGGGTCGGTGCGAGAGGCTAACGGACAGCGGACCGACTAGAGGAAAGAGCAGCTCATGGCGCAAGTAGAGGCCGACGGAGCACTGAATCATATGAATCGCGGCCTCGTCGCGATGCTGAACGACTTCCACGATCCGAGCCAAGAGTGGCGGCGCCTCTTCTCGGAGTTACTCGGAACGTTCTTCCTCGTCCTCGTGGCCGCAGGCGGTGGCATGATGGGGCAGGCCTTTCCCGGGACGATCAGCCGTGCCGCCGCGGTCGTCGCACCAGGTCTGATGGTGATGTCGATCATCCTCTTCATGGGCAAGGTGTCCGGCGCTCACCTCAACCCCGCGGTCAGTATCGCGTTCTCGCTGCGTGGCGACTTCCCATGGCGTCGCGTGCCGGGATACATCGTCGTGCAGTTGGTCGGCGCAACGCTCGCGGCACTATTTCTGCAGGTGGTGATCAACGTTTCGGCCAGCTACGGATCAAACTATCCTGCGTCGGGAAACTCCGCGATCAATGCGCTCCTGATGGAGGCCGTGCTGACGCTCGGTCTCGTCAGTGTCATTCTCGGCACTGCGTCGGGCGCTCAGAACATCGGGATCTTCGGCGCGATCGGAGTCGGCGCGTACATTGCGCTCGCCGGGCTGTGGGGAAGTCCGATCTCGGGAGCGTCGATGAACCCCGCGCGTACGTTCGGCCCGGACTTAGTCGCAGCCGACTTCACAAACTATTGGGTGTATGTCGCAGGCCCACTCGCTGGTGCAGTTCTTGCAGTGGGTGCAGCTTGGGTGCTTCGCGGTGCCGGCGGCGGCCGCGCAGGCTCAGCTGCGGCACAGGGGAACATTTTCACGGAAGTCGAGCGCCCGGAGAGGGAGTAAGGGCGGAGGCTCAGAGCTAATCGCTTGTATCGAATTGTCAGCAATTGGCACTTAGCGGAAGTCGATCTGCCAGTACAACTGACCCCTTCCACGAAACTAGATCGAGCCGCTATGATCCCGGCTTCGACGTAGGGGCGGAGATGAGACGGCGGGCGTTCATCGGTCTTCTTGGTGGTGCGGCAGTGGCATGGCCGCTGGCTGGCCACACTCAGGAACCGGGCCGCGTTTATCGGATCGGCAGCTTGCATCAGTCGCCTGCCGACGAGCCACAGCATTTGGCATTCGTTGCCGAACTTCAAACGCTCGGATTCCTCGAGGGTCAACTTCTTAGCGTTGATCGGCACGGGTAGGGACTGCC